>JAIETE010000290.1 GCA_019745505.1 Candidatus Obscuribacterales bacterium
AAGCTGAAAAACTCTTCCTTCGAGATGCCCAGTCCCCGGAAGAAGTCGCCCCAGTAACGCTCAACGAGTTCTGGCGCAAACTTGTCGATGCCTGCAGGTACGGCAGTATGGGTAGTGAAGACGGTTCCGGCCGCCGCGACCTCGCGAGCGACAGGAAAGGTAAGCTTCTCGTCTTCCATAAGCATACGAATGCGCTCAAGACCTAGAAATGCCGAGTGCCCTTCATTCATATGGCAGATGGTGGGCTCGATTCCGATAGCCTTGAGGGCGCGCATACCGCCAACGCCCAGAATAATTTCCTGGCGGATGCGAATATCGTGGTCGGCTTGGTACAGTGCATCAGTGATGCCTTCGTCGTTCTTGTCGTTTTCCGGAACATTCGTATCCAGCAGATACAGGGGTACACGACCGACTTGCGCTTTCCAGATGCGCATGAAGACTTGGCGTCCGGGGCAATCGACTGAAACCATGACCGGCTTGCCATCGGACTCTTTGACAGGCAAAATGGGCAGATTGTAGAAATCGTTGACGGGATAACGCTCTTGTTGCCAGCCTTCTTTATTCAGATACTGGCGAAAATATCCCTGCTGATAAACGATACCAACGCCGACCAGCGGCAAACCAAGCTCGGATGCGGCTTTAATGTGGTCACCGGCGAGAATGCCCAAACCACCGGAGTAAATCGGAAGCGCTTCAGTCAAACCGAACTCGGCGGAAAAATACGCCACTGTGTGCGGCTTTGCACGACGGTGATGTTTTTCATACCAGGTGTTTTCAACCTTCATGTACTCGCGAAGCTTGGTCAAGAGCCTTTCCAGGTGAGCGACAAAACCCTCATCAGCAGCCGCTTCATTCAGCCTCTCTTGGGCAACCGTGCCAAGCAAAAGCACAGGATTGTGCCCCGTCGTCTCCCACAGCTCCCGGTCCAGGCGCCGGAAAAGGCTGATGGTTTCGTGATCCCATGTCCATCGCAGGTTATAGGCCAACTCTCGCAATCCCTCCAACTCCGGGGGCAAGAAAGGCATTACTTCGACTGATCGAATTGGCTTCACAGAAGGGCTCCCTTTGAGAATCGCTTGAACCGTTGCTGGTGCTATCTTGCACCCGTTGCCAAGGATGTAGAATGGTCTTGGAGGACCGAGATAGCAATGGTAGCACTTATTGAAGGTACTAAGGCTCCTGATTTCAAGCTTAATACAAGCTCCGGGAACGCCTTCAGCTTGCAGGACGAGCTGAAAAATAAAGCGCTGGTGCTTTTGGCTTTTTTCAAAGTCACATGCCCAGTCGTACAGCTCGAATTCCCTTATCTGGAGCGGATCCACAGAAGCTATCCGTCATTTCCCATCTGGGGCATCTCGCAGGACGACGCGGACGCGACCAATTCTTTCGCGAAGATGTACGGCGTTACATTTCCTCTACTTCTCGACGACAAACTTGATAACACGGTCAAATACGACCTAAACGTAGTGCCCACCGTATTCTTGGTCGGCAAGGACATGGTCATAAAACAGACGATTGTGGGCTTTGCAAAAGCCGACCTAGAGAAACTTAATACAGAAATAGCTACTTCTCTTGGTTTGAGCGTGATACCACTTTTCACTAGCGCAGACGAAGTACCGGCGATTCGGCCAGGATGCGAGTCAAAACGCCCAGGGTAATCTCCGGCATACGGCAAAGACCAAGCAGGTATCAATAATGAACAAATTCGTGGAAACAGTGCGCCTTCTGGCCCTGTCAATCATTTTCGGCGGCTCGATAGCCATTGTCTTCGTGGTGGTCAATATTGCCAAAGAAGGGCATGCCGCCGGTCTCGACAAAGCGACAATCGGAATGGCAAACGCGCCGCTCTTCATTCACTTCAGCAAACTGGCGCTTGGCGCTGCAATCGCGCTAATCGTCAGCGAAGTGGCCGACTTTTTCACCAACCCGGAAAAGAGCAAATGTACTTTTGCAAGATATGCGACAAGCGCCGCCAGCGCAATTCTCGTTCTCGTATTCGCGCTCGGCTTGACCGCACCGATGGCTGAAATGTTGCCGCAACTGAAATCCGACGCCGAGGTCGGTGCTAAATTCGACAAATTGCACCACATCTCTCAGCCGGTTCTTGGCACTGCAATGGCTCTGGCTATAGCATCCATAGCCATGTCCGGCAGAAAGAAGAAAACCGCCTAAAAACTGTCGCAATGATTACTATTCCTGAGGGGTCCTCTAAAGGAACCCGGGAACAGCAAGTATAATAAAGCTGCTCGCAGAATGCGGGCTGTTCCTTTTGCCGAAATACGGGGCTTTCCGGTTGCGGCCGGAGGTTTTTCCAGAAGCAGGTTTTCAACATGGCGAACAAGCGGACCTATCTCGACCCGATCCACCAGGATATCGTTCTAGATAGGCGCATACCGGCTGAGCGCTTGGTCATGGACCTGATCGACACCCGAGAATTCCAGCGCCTGCGCCGCGTTCATCAATTGGGCGTTTCATTCTTCACATTTCAAGGCGCTGAGGGCTCCCGCTTTACGCACTCAGTAGGCGTCATGCACATTGCCTCGCAACTGATAGACATGCTCGCGGAGAAAACACCATCAATCGAAGATCATAGACCTCTGATTCTCGCCTCTGCGCTTTTGCATGACTGCGGCCACGGACCCTACAGTCACGTTACGGAAAAAATCCTTCACTACGATCACGAAGAGTGGTCTTGCCGGATCATCTCTGGAGATACAGAGATACGCAAAGTACTCGATGGCTTCAGCGAAGTTCCAAATCTCGCTGAGAAGATTGTAAAACTACTGAAGAAGCAGCATTTGCCCAAGTATGTTTCGCACATTGTTTCGAGCCAACTCGATTGCGATCGCTTCGATTATTTGCTTCGCGATAGCTACATGACCGGCACTGCCTATGGGCACCTTGCCTTGCAGCGCATACTGCGTTCGATGGAAGTAAATCAAGAAAAAGATCGCATCGAAGTAGTTGGAGAAAAAGGTCAAACTGCAGTCGAGGATTATCTGTTCGGCCGTTACTCTATGTACGCTCAGGTTTACTACCACCGCAAAAATCTCGCTGCCAGAGCCCATCTCGCGAAGCTGCTAAAGCGCGTTAGACATTTGATGGAGCAAAAACACAAGTTTAGCTTCATGGACGAGCCGACACAAAAATGGCTGAACGGCGAAGACTTGACTGTCGATGAATATCTTTCACTCGACGACATTCAAATGACCTATCACATCAAGCGCTGGGTTGAAGACAAAGACCCGGTTTTGAAGGACCTCGCCAGACGTTTCCTCGATCGCCGACTGTTCAAATCCGTGCGTATCATGCCACCAACCACCGGCGGGAATAATGGCAAGTTCCAAAACTTGATCGAGCAAGTTCAAAATCACACCAAAGAATTGGTCAAGGCACACGGCATGGATCCCGAGTATTACGTGGCTGTTGAGTCAACGGGCTTCCGCCCCTACGACTACTACAGACCGGAATCGGTGCATCCGGAAACGAATATAGTAGTGAGAACAGACACTGGAATAGTTGCCGAATTGTCAGAGCTTTCACCAACTGTCAAAGCGCTTGTCGGCGGCAACTACGAATCATTCTGGCTAATTTATCCTCCAGAAATAGACGAGAAAGTCATCGACATTCAAGAACTTGCGCACCCTGAAGAAGTGAAGGAAAAGCGCAAGACGAAATCTAAGAAGTAGAACAGAGAAAATCCAAAACAGCTCCCCGAGCTACGCAAGAGAAAACGACGAGAGGTAATTTGAAGCATGTTTGACCAGTTAAGCGATCGATTGAAAAACGCGATGCGCAATCTTGGTGGCGACACCAAATTGACCGCGGAAAACATCGAAGAAGCGATTGGCGAAGTCCGGCGAGCACTGCTTGAAGCGGACGTCAGCTTGAAGGTGGTAAAACTCTTCATCAGTCGCGTCAGACAGAAAGCCCTCGGCACCGAAGTAATTGAATCAGTCTCACCGGCGCAGCAGTTCGTCAAAGTCGTCCACGATGAATTGATTGAGATTCTGGGCAGCGACAATGTCCCCATCACTCTGGAAGGAAACCCGCCCGTAGTAATGCTCCTGGGCTTACAGGGCGCAGGCAAGACCACTGCATGCGGAAAGCTGGCAAAAAAACTCAAGGACGAAGGCATGTCACCGCTCATGGTGGCTTGCGACGTGCAACGCCCGGCTGCAATTCTTCAATTGCAAACACTAGGAAAACAGATAGATGTCCCCGTTTTTGCCGATCTTGAAAGCAAGGACGTACACGAAATTGCCGACCGCGCACTCGCGCAGGCAAGAGAAAACAAAAACTCTCCTGTGATTATCGACACCGCCGGCCGATTGCAAATCGACACGGACTTGATGGCTGAAATCATGATTCTCGACCGCGCTTTCGAGCCGTCAGAGAAGCTTTTGGTCATCGACGCCATGACCGGACAAGAGTCGGTAAACGTTGCTGAAACTTTCAACACCCAACTCGATGTCTCCGGCATCATCATGACTAAAGTCGACGGAGATGCCAGAGGCGGTGCCGCGCTTTCGGTTAGAGAAATTGTCGGCAAACCGATCAAATACATCAGTACAGGCGAAAAGCTGGACAACCTGGACGCCTTCTATCCGGACCGCATGGCTAGCCGAATCCTCGACATGGGTGACGTCCTTTCACTCGTTGAAAAGGCTAAGCAAGTCATCGACGAGAAAGAAGCCGAGAAAGTGGCCATGCAGATGCTTCAGGGCGAGTTCACCCTGGAAATGTTCATCAAGTCCCAGAAAATGATGAAGAAGATGGGCAATATGGGCGACCTCATGAAGATGATGGGCGTGGGCGGCATGTTCGGCTTAAACAGCTCTCAGCAAGCACAAATTGCCGAGCATGGCGACAAGATGATGAAGCTCTATGAGACAGCTATTAACTCGATGACGCTCGAAGAACAGCGCAAACCGGAAATCATCACCATGAGCCGCAGACGCCGAATCGCTGCTGGAGCCGGGCTCAAAGATTCAGAAGTCGGACAAATGTTAAATGAGTTTGAACAGATGCGCGGCATGATGACTCATTTCCGCAAGTTAATGGGCGGATTTGGAGGAGGCTTCCCCGGCATGCCCGGAGGCGGCGGAGAAGGCGCCCCTGGCGGTTTTCCGGACCTCTTCGGCGGCATGGGCGGAGGCGGCGGAAAGCCAGGCTTGCCTCCGATGCCAGGCGGAATGCCCGGCGGTTTGCCTCCTGGATTCCCCGGCGGTCTGCCGGGCAGCATGCCCAAGAAGAAACCCCCATCGGGCTATCCTGGCGGCTTTGGCGGCGGCTACTACAAGAAAAAGAAGAAGAAATAGCCAAGTGTTACCGGCTTCTTTGCAATCTCGCAAATATACGCTCTTGCAATCCTTGCCAGCCGAAAGCACCTGCTAGAATATCCATTCGCATTAATATGTGCATTCATAGAAAAAGTGTTCGCAAAATAGAAGTCCGCGGACTTCAATCGTTCAAAGGAATTTTTCAGTGGTAAAGATCAGACTTAAAAGAGTTGGCTCCAAGAAAGCGCCGCACTACAGAGTCGTTGCAGTAGATGGTCGGACCCGTCGCGACGGTAAGCCGTTGGAAGAGCTCGGATATTACAATCCGCAGTCTAAGGAACTCAAACTCGACCAGGAAGCGGTACAACGATGGATGAAAAACGGGGCCCAGCCAAGCGATACGGTGGCAAGCCTTTTAAGAAAGGCGGCGGCGGCAGGCGCCCCGGCGGCTACGGCGTAGGCAGATCTTCGGGTCCGCCCAGCAATTCGACAGCGGCTGAAGACTTAGCCGAGTATATTCTGCGCGTGTTAGCACGCGACCCAGACGCGCTCCAATTCGACCGGAAGATGATGGGCTCCAGACGTTGCCGTCTGGGCGTCACTTGCGAACCGACCATCACCGGCCGTTTGATTGGCAAAGACGGTAAGACAATCACCGCCTTGCGCAATCTGGTCAGAGCTGCGGCCAGTCGCCATGGCAAACGCGTAGACATAGAAATCCAGTAAGCTCGCTGCATGAGCACAACTTCAGAACAAGACAAGCAATCTGAAGCGCTGCTGGCGACGCTTTTGGAAAAGAACATCATTACGGCTGCGCAAGCGGAAGTAGTGAGATACGACTGCAGCTCGATGGGAGTTCCAAGCTGGGAATCTCTCACTGTTCGCGGCTGGGTAGCGCAAGAAGTACTTGTGGAACAAGCGCCCTGGCTTGGCAAGTCTCTCAACGAAGACTCCGCGAAAGCGTCGGAACGATCTATCTACGAACAGAATCTGCGTCGCTATGAAGCGCTGATGCGCGAGATCATGGAAGACCTGTAATTTGTTATACCGTGGGGGCGCATTGCATGCGCCCAAAAAATTCGCCTAGGAAATTACGTCCAGATAATTTCGCCCAGATAATTTCGGCCAGAAACTTTCGCCCAGAGACTTTCGCCAAAAGAATTTCGGGCGCATGCAATACGCCCCTACGATTCTCTTATATAGCGAATCTTATTGCGAACGTAGTCGCTGTAAATCAGGTTGAGTTCTAAACCTAGCTTGCCGTCAAGAAAGCCGAGACGCAAAACATAGCGAGCGAAAAACGTCCAAATCGGATGCAAAAGCTCATTCACAGGATTCGCCCGCCACTTTTTGGAACCATCTTGTTTATATTGCTCCGCTGAAAGTCGTGCATACTTATCCATCGCTTTCGTAAACTCATCCACGTTCCTATAGCTGTAATGCAGCATGGAATGCTGCAAGCTGCCTACAGGTCCATCGACAAAAATGCGCTCGTGAACCATGCGATCGCGAAACTTTCCTTTGCCGTTTTGAATCAAACGCAATTGCGCATCAGGGTAGAAGCCACCATGGCGCACCGGATGGTCACCGATATAGAGAACACGCGGGATCTTGTATCCATAACACTTACCGGCAGTTTCTCCACTTACAATCGCCTTTATCTCCGCCACCGCTTCCGGTGTCAAAATCTCATCTGCATCCAGGCTCAAAAGCCAATCGCTCTTCGCAAGTGAGAGTGCGAAGTTTTTCTGCCCTGCATAGCCCAACCAATCCTGATGCACTACCCGAGCGCCTTTCGCCGTAGAAATTTCGATGGTTTTATCATCCGACCCGGAATCAACCACCAGAATCTCATCGGCAATATCGCGAATAGCATCGAGAGTGCGTCCAATGATGCGCTCTTCGTTTTTTGCCACGATAACGACGGAAAGAGTCGCCATCAGCTACCTGCGAAGGAATCTAATCACGCCGTTCTGATCGTCGATTGTGTACTGATAGTCGTGGAAAAATGACTGACCAAGCAACGGCTCACCAAAGTCTTGCTCCACTACAGTTATCGGCAAATTTGATTTATCAATCGGTCCCAGACGCATTCTGGAGACGGGAAATCGCAGGCCCGGCATGCTGCCGCCCACACCCTGGGTCATCTCGGTCTCTGCATCTGCCGGAACTGAAATGCCCAGCCTGTTGATGTCCCTGCGACTGAAAAGACAAGACTGGGCTCCCGTATCGAACAACATCTCGATAGTTCGACCATTTATTTCAACGTTTACGACAACGCCACCACCACGAACTCTTTTGAATGGCACACCGCCTTGACTCGTTGTCGTGTAGCCTCCCGCTCCTGAAGCAGTAGCTACAACCTTCTTGTTCATCAAGATACTGCCGCCACTCGTATCAATCGTATAGTTGTACGGCTCCATGAAATTTCTACCCAACAGTGGCGGCACACCGGTTCTGTCGGAAACCCAAAGCGGGAAATTGTGGCGTTGAATGCCACCAACTTTCAGATCGGTTCGTATAACCCAACTTGCGCTGACCTTGTTGCCTACTCCCATCGAATGTCCGTCCGGCGGACCACTTGGCTTGGGAAGACCGATCTGTGCGAGATGGTCCATGCCAATCACTGTGTGATCCGCCCCTGTGTCGAAGACGAAGTCGAGATTGGTGTTTCTCACTGCGCCGGAAACCCAGAGAACGGGCTTTCCACCATTGTCTTCCGTCCGGAAATGCAGACGCTCTTGCTGCGGCAAGCGCGCAATGTCCGGGTCTTCTGCAGCGGAGCTTGAACCGTAGCTTCTCGAGTATGAGCGAGTTGTAGAGGACTGCGAAGTTCCACCACCACCACCGATACCAGCACCCAGTCCTTGCAAAGCTTGAATCGCCAACTTGCCGCCGCGCGATGTCGGGTAGCGCGTTGCCAGCTGCCGGTAAAGTTCGATGGCACGGGGATTGTTGCGCAACTGCTGATAGGTGAGCGCAGCGTAGTAGATCGCGTTCGTATTTTCAGGGCTGCGCGCTATGGCAGTTTCGAAACAACTGGCTGCGCGCCGGAAGTTTCGCTGTTGATAAAACTCGATCCCCTCGGAGTAAGGCTCGGCATTTGCAGCGCTGCTAACCAGCGCTACAAGAGCGATTGCACAGAATGCCGATTTGCCGATAATGCTGACCGTCGTACCCGTGCTTTCGCGCCTATCAATCATAAGCTCACCAATCCTAGACTTTGAGTTCTTCGGCGATGACAACCTTCTGGAGTTCAGATGTGCCCTGGCAGATTTCCATCATTTTTGCGTCTCGATAGAAACGCTCAGTAGGACAATCTTCCACGATGCCGCTGGCGCCCATGACTTGAATCGCTTCACCGGTATGAAGCCTGGCGGCTTTGGACGACAGTAATTTAGCCATCGCAGCGAATTTTCTGAATTCTTCTTTCGATTCATCAAATGCCCATGCTGCCCGCAAAGCCAGCATACGAGCAGCGGACACATCCGCGCTCATGTCGGCCAACTTCCACTGAATGCCCTGGAAAGCACCGATGTTTTTGCCGAATTGCTGACGTGTCTTCGCGTGTTCTACAGCCAGCTTCATCGCACCCTGACTCATGCCGATTGACGCCATAGCCAGAATGGTTTTTGCAACATCGAGCGCGAATTCGATTTGCTCTTTTCCGTCGCCTTCGAGTTTGCTGCCTTCCGCAAGCTTGGCGTCGATAAATTCGATCTGATCTGTGCTGGCGGAGCGCAGACCCAACTTTTTAGGTCCGGCTGTCACTTTTACCGTCTTGCTGTCATTCGCATCGACGAGCCAGAGAGCAAGTTTGCCGGTCTCTTCGTCCTTCGCGGCTACGACCAAAACGGTGGCGATATTGCCATTGACGACCCAGAGCTTCTTGCCGTTCAGTTTCGGCGACTCTTTCTTCGTCGATGCTTCAGACTCGATAAGGGAATAGTCGCTGCCGGCTTTCTCTTCGTTCAAACAGAAAGCACCGACCGCTTCGCCGCGAGCCAGCAGCGGTAAATAGCGCGACTTCTGACGATCGTCGCCGTATCGCTTGAGCAACTCCACAACCTGGAAATGCGCGGAAAGGGAAAGACCAAGACCTGCCTCGTACTCACTGGCAGCTTCCACAAAAAGCGACTGCTCCAGAAAAGAGCCCGAAGCTCCGCCGTACTCCTTGGCTATGGTCAAGCCGAGAAATCCGGTTTGACCAAGTTTTTGCAAGAACTCCTTGAGCGACGTCTTGCCTTGTTCGAGATCTTTAGCAGCCGGTTGAATCTCTTCAGCTGCATATTTTTCATACTGCTCTTTGAGCGCTTCTTGAGACGAACTTAAGAAGGTGTTCACTGGGCACCTCATAACGCGGACTTCAGCCGCGGACCATTAACAACCCGATCAATACCGGTTCAAAGCAAGATTTTATCACTCATCACTTGCTGTCGCTCGGTGGAAGAAGGTCGTCATCAGCAAGTTTCTTGAACGTTTTTTCAATGATTTCGGACTGCACCTGGTCTTTTTTCAGCAGATCCTCAATCCAAAACCTGAGCCGCAAAACCAAATGGTCCGTCTTGATTGCAACCGCCAAAAGCTCAACTGTTGGTTCTTTCACGACGCCCGGCACGGCAGCGGCAAGCTTAACCAGACTCTTTCGCAGCTTCTCCACATCCACGTCGTGCTTAACTGGAAAATCAAACGAAATCAGGTGAGTAGACTTGGGCGAGGTCAAGTTGACAAGCTGACTGGCTGTGCATTGCTGGTTGGGGATGACGGCGAAGTCATCATCCTTTAAGCGCACCTTGGTCGATCTCCAGCCAATTTCAACGACCTGGCCAAGGGTTGCAGTCGCGGGGTCCGTACCGACCTGAATCCAATCGCCCTGTTTGAAACGCTTTTCAAAACTCATGGTCAGTCCGGAGAAGAGGTTTTTCAGGGTGTCCTGCAATGCAAAACCAAATACCGCCGTGATTAGAGTAGACGTTGCCAGCAGAGGCATTATGTTGATGCCAAGGGTAATATTGAGCAAAATCAAACCAACGCCGACATAGATGGCGGTCAGAACAACAAATCGAAAAATCGAAGGTACATTTGCGTCCTGCCTTTTCTGCAGAAACCAACCGAATACAGCCAGGTCGAGGGCGCTTACAAATACGTGCAAGCCGAGAAATGAAGTTATGCAAATCGCCAGCGGCGTGATTTTCGTGCCGATGCCGTGCGGCAGAAGCCGCAGGAAGGGAAAACCGGCCAGCAAAAGGAGAAAAGCCTGCAGAGGTGCGTCTATCTTGGAATAAGCCTCTGTTTCCAGCGTACTGTCTTGAAATATGTGCAGCTTTTTCCAGATGAGGCGCAATGATGCGCGCCTGTTAAGCAAGAGAAGCAGCCACAAAATCGCGGCCCAGAAAGGCACTGAATACTCGTCTGAGGTTGCCAGCCGGCGAATTTCGGAGGTTAGAGGCTCGAGAACGTTGAAATCCATAGAATCAGCTTTGCGCTAGAATCGCATTTGTACCTGAAGTTCATTATTATCGCAGAGCAAATGCGACGCGCACGGTAGCGTGATAAGCTCAGCGAAATTCCCTCAAATGACGGCATCATGGCACTCACACTATTACAGCGCATTGTAAAGCGATTCAATCAAACGTTCTCTCACTTCAGAGAAAAGTCGATTGTAGAGATCGAAGATTTTGAACTGGAGCACTTCCTGCTCTATCACGGATTGATCGGCAGCAGTCCCGAAGGACAACGCTCATTTCGGGATGTGCGCGCGGACTTTCTTGCGGCAGTGAAGAGCAAAAGCAGCCTGCAGATGGGCATTACGCTGAAGCTGATGCCTCTGTTCTGGGAAGACAAATTGAAGGCTATAGCCGGAGAAATCAAAGACAGCCAGAAAGATGCTCTTATCCACTGCCTGATGCCTAACAACAGCGACGGCATGCTGGCTCCCAACCAGAATCCTCCTTTCTGCGAAGATTGGAGAGTAAGAGCAAATGCGGCTACTCTTATTGCCTATGTCGGGGACGCCAACGCGGCAAATGTACTTACGAATTCCTTGCGTGACACCGCCCATAGTGCCAAGAGCGCATTCTGCCACACTGTGCTCGCTCTTGCAGAAACGAAGACTCCGGCAGCAATCAGCGCGATTGAAGAATATGTTTTCGCGGACGAGCCCTGGTTTCGCGTCGACTGCGTAAACGCTATTTCCAGGTGGCCGTTTGCACAGGTCGCTGAAATTTTGAGCAAGGCGCTAACCTCGGTCAACAATCTTTCCGATTATGCCGCCGTCGCCGCTGCGCGCAATCACAAACCGGCCGTCTTTCTAGAGGATGACAGAAAGGTCGTTCAAGACGGTGGAATGGCGATGCTTTTAGCGCTTTGCGCCCCCGAGCACAAAGCATTCGCCCCGGAGCAAATACTGGCTCTCGAGCCGGCGGCTTGTTTTGAGGATGCCGTCAAGCTGACCAAGGAAAATCAGTCGGCGCTGCGATTGCGAGCCACTCTCAATCTAATCGACTGGATCGAGACGAATCGACTGCGCATCGACGTGGACCACAGGTCTGCCTTAGATCAAAAAATGCTCGAAGAGACAAGAAATTCATTGCTTTCGGACGAAAACAAGAAACGACTGAGAGAACAATTCTCCGCTCACACCTGGCAGAAAGATCACGCCGCGGCTGTCAAAGATTTAGAAGGGGCCTGCCTTATCCAATTGGTCGGATCATTCAAAGACGAATCGCTGTTGAATAAATTGGAAGAGTTAGCATCGAATGAAGACTCGCTCTACGCCGATGCAGCGATTGAGGCAATTGGCAAAATCGGCATTCCTGCATCATCTGAGAAGCTCGTTCAAATTGGAAAGCGCCTCGTCAACCAGCAAGACAGAGCGACCAAGGCACCAAGCGCCCAACCGGTCGTTGAAGAAGAGCCGAAGCAAAGCCTGACCTACTGGCACATCTTGACGGCACTCGGCAATTTGAAATCAGAACAAGCTTTCGAATATCTGATGGCAGCGGTTCACGACTATGCACCGGATAAACGTCAAAAGGCTATCTCCTCAATCGTTTCCGTGGGAAAAGGTCTGAATTTGACGACCGAGAAGGAAACTCTGCTGCGCACAATTTTGCTCCAGGCATTCAAGGACCCTTCCACACTTGTTCGGCAGACAGCCATCGAATCAGCCGCCGTTTTCAACGACCCTTCACTGATTGAAGATGTGGCAGCCATGACGATCGCCAAAGAATCATCCTTGTGGAAGGAAGCGCAGCGTTCATTGAAGGCACTTGCGCGGCAGGGGCACAAAGAGAAGGTGTTGGCTGAAGTGAAAAGAAGGCTGGCGGCAACCAGCGACCAAACGCGAAAAGATCGTCTTGCAAAACTCGCCGATGAACTGCAGTAAGTCACGTATCCACAACGCTGGTTATCAGACACCGGACAAGACTCCAAAGCCAGCGCAGTACTGGGACTCGGACTTTATGAACATTCCGTCATTCTTCCGTGCTAAGGTAGTTAGAGGGATGCTGGAGACCCATGAATCAAGCAGACTGAGGGTTTAGAGGTGGCTGAAGCCAAAAAAGCCGGCGGTTCGAACGGAAAGAGCGCAAAGGGCAAACAGCCCAAAGACAAGGAGTCTGACTCTGTTAAGAAGTCTCAGGCAAACCCTGCGCCAAAAGAAGAAGAAGTAAACGCCGCGGCCGAATCCAATCCATCTGAAGAAGCCGGCGCAAGCGAGGCTTCAGAGTCTTCCAGCTCGCCGCCGGCCGAAGAATCGACCACTTGCGAAACTACCAGCGCAGACAAAGATTCGAAAATTGTCGATCGCAAGCCGGAGCACATGCAACAGCAGAGAGTCTCCCGCATTCTAGACGCCGTATTGGAAGAACCTGTAGAAGAATCGTCTAACCATCACGGATTCAAGCATCCGCTCTTCCTGGACGTCATGCTTGCAGCTGGATTGCTCGTGGCGATGGCAGGATTCTCAATCGGCATGTTCAAGATTTACATCACCCATTCAGCCAAGCAGAGCATCAACCAGCAGAACTATCATGCTGCAATCGCCTTGCTCAAAGGGACGCCTTTGCCGGGCTTTTTCAATATCGCCGGTTCTGAAGATTCTGTGGAGTTGCTCAACCGCGCACTTTACCTGGATGCGATTTCCAAACTGGAAATCAATCGAGACGACCAATCGGCAATTGATGAATTGCAGCAAATTCGACCGGGTTCCGGATACTTCGAACTGGCCCAAGACCTCTTGCGCGATAATTCTCCACCCCCAAAACTGCAGCTCGAGGGTGGTGCGTCACATGATGCGGATCCGAACGACCCGGAAGTAAAAGAAGAAAAGCCGATAGTGCCCGACGACGACGCGAAGGACGCCAGTCCTTAAGGCAAATCGGCGATTCTAAATTGCTGACGCCTTATTGAACGCCATGTCCCGGCAATTGCGCGAAGCTTTTAGGCGTAGATGTTGTCTGACGAGCCTTGCTGAGTTTATTGATGAGATGCGTATCAACAGCGGGTCGCGCTACAGGAACTTTTTCGTACAAAACAACATCTGGTACGAAACGCTCATTCGCGTGCAGCTTGGTCATCAGGCTTGGATTTTCGCTACTTTCTTGCGAAACCACAATCTGCGAATTAGCTGCAACAGCGCACATTAGAGTGGCTGCCGTGGCGGCGATGATAGGATCGATTGTCCGTCTTACCAGAGAGGTATGCATGATCTCTCCTCCCGAATGCCAACGAATTGGGTTGCCCTGGTACAACTGTAGTACCGCAAGGGCAGATCTCACTAAGCCTTAATAATCTATTTGAAATACTTGCAACATACCTGAACCGTTGATAACAAACGGTTCTACGGCTCTTTAAAACAGCGGGCAAAGACGGGCGCCTGTCCCAAAAACGGGCTCCGATCTATATTTCAGTCTTATTCGACCACGAAATCTTTATATGCGTCAGCCGAAAGCGCTTGGTTAAGCTCATCTTTGTTCGTCAGCTTCACTTTGATCATCCAGCCTTCGCCGTAGCAATCGCTATTGACCAGCTCAGGTTCGGATGAAAGCTTGTCATTTACAGCCGTAACCTCGCCGCTGCACGGCATGAACAGGTCGGAAACAGACTTTACGGACTCGATAACGCCGAATTTCTCTTCATTCTTGAAGGACTGTCCTACTTTAGGAAGCTCTACGAATGTAACGTCGCCCAATTGGTCAGCCGCAAACGCTGTAATACCAATTGTCGCTGTGTCACCTTCGATACGCACGTATTCATGAGATTTGACGTACTTGAGTTCGGCTGGGTATGAGAGCATGCGGTTTCTCCGTCTTTTCTTTCTTGGGCTACGCGCGATTCTATTGCCAATCCAAAGTGTCTCTTGGCACCCACCAAAAATGGCCACTTGGGAGCGGAAGAAAGATCTTAACACCATAAAATCTCGCCTGGAATCCTTGCCTGCCTAGATATTCACTCGAATTGCGGAAATTTTCGCCAATCCCTCCTAATTCATGGGGTCTTTACGTTAAGGAACACATGGGGGCAGGTAGCCGTCCCAAAAATATAGTTCTAGAAAGTGAGTTTCAAAATGCGTATAGCAATCTCGGCAAAAGTTCTCGACATTCTCTCAGTAGCAACGCTGTGCGTGTCCTACGGTCTCTTCGTAACTTCCTTCGCGGCAAAACTGCTCTAGAAATCAGGTTTGAGTGAACAACTTAGTAGCCTTCGGGCTGGGTGATGCATGGCAGAATTCTGCCGGTCACGTGCATAGCCACAATTGCGGCTGCAGAAAGGCCCAATTTGAACAAAGCAATCAATTCGTTGCGGAGCTAATGAACGCTCTCGAAATCAACCCGCTATATTTCGGACCGGATGATCCCGAGGAGCCGAACAACTTCATTCAGCGAGTGATCATCATCTAAGCATTCTATTTCGCGCGCTTATACCAGGGGCGGCGCACCACATGCGCTACCACCATATTGTCGCGAATTTTGATCTCCAGCTGTGTTCCTTCTTTCGCCAATTCCGGCGGAACATATGCAAAAGCGATTGGATAGCCCACGTGAATGCCGGTAGAGCCGCTGGTTACGACACCCACTTGCTTGCCGCCGGACCAGACTTCGTAACCTTGCCGGGGAAGCGCTTTACCTTCGCTTCTCAGGCATACGCATTGCTTCGCTAAACCCTTTTCCTTCTGAGCCTTCAGCTTGTCGCGCCCGATGAAATCCCCTTTTTCGAGTTTTACACTCCACCCCAGTCCGGCTTCCAGCGGTCCTGTATGGTCGTCCAGCTCATGACCGTAAAGCGGAAGGCCGGCTTCCAAACGCAGAGTATCGCGTGCGCCCAGCCCACAGGGTTCAATTCCGTACTTCTCGCCTTTTGAAAGCAGCAAGTTCCAGAGCTTCTCCGCATCGCCCGTCGCGCAGAAAATCTCAAAACCGTCTTCGCCTGTGTAACCGGTCCTGCCAAAACTAATTTCTATGCCTTCCGCCTTCTCTTGAGAGTAAGAGAAAGAAGGCAGTCCGCTCAAGTCTTTGCCGACGACGTCAGAAAGCAGCTTCACAGCCATCGGTCCTTGCAGGGCAATCAAAGCCGTGTCATCGGAAATATTCTTCAAGTTGAGATTCTTGTACTTGCTTGCATGTTTCTGCACCCAATTCCAGTCTTTTTCCATATTGGAAGCATTAACCACCAAGAGGAAGTCATTCTCTCTTCTGTAAACAATCAAGTCATCCACAGTGCCGCCCTGATCATTCACAAATTGCGTATAGAGAGCCATATTCGGCTTAGACAGGCGATTGACGTCATTGGCGATCATGTACTGAACAAAGTCATGCGCATCATCACCGGATACGAGAAACTCACCCATGTGAGAAACGTCGAAAAGTCCAACTTTGTTGCGCACGGCCTGGTGTTCTTGAATGTCAGACTTGTAGCGCACAGGCATATTCCATCCACCGAATTCCACCATTCTGGCACCCAGGCTCTTGTGCACCGCCGCTAGTGGCGTTTCTTTCAAAGCTGTCACAACCATCTTTCATTCCTCGAATACGCTTGTAGACAAAATTTACCGGCGCCTCCCGACGGCGCGCCATCACTTGAAATCGCCAGATGTCTTAAAACCCTAAAAAATCCGGGCTGGGACTGACGAGCTATATAGATTACCACCAATAGGGGCTTTCACTCATCCTTGGAAACGAAAATGAAAGCCTGGCTGACTTTCGCACGGCTCCGAAGCAAAAAGAGAGCCCGGTAAGGAAGGCTCTCTTTTCTATCAAACTCGGTTAGCAACTAGTGAATTGGACGCTCCGGCAATCCCAGCACTCCGGTACTACCAGCGGTGCATTTGATGCCCTCTTCATCAACAAGCACTTCTCCGCATTCTCTTTCTTCAACTTGCCAGGCATCGAAATAGTTGCGGATAAGCCAAGCTCGCGTGGCTCCCTCATCCAGTCTCGTCCAGGTCCATCCAGCCGAGCTGCTGATGGAAGAGACATCTCCACGCTCGTCATACGAGATAACGTAAGAAGTCTCGATATCGCGATATCTGAATACGGTAACTCTGCCGTCTCCATCCTTGGAAAAACGATCACCGTGCTGATTCAAAAAAGTTACTTCGCTCGGCTTGAACTTACGGCGCCGGTCGCGAGCCTTTTTCCACTCCGGATAATTCTCATGAACGGCCGGGTTCATCCAAACTTCATCTGTAGACCAGTTGCGTTTGTACTCTCCGTACATAGCAGACCTCTCTTTCCTGATTTATAGCTTTCGGCGCACTTTCTAATAAAGTCTTGCCCGGGGAATAGGATGGTCAAACAACATTAAATTTGAAAAGGAGGGACAAGAACTGTCCCCCCTTTGCAGTGGTGTGATCGGATTTCTCCGGGTGGAAAAATTTTTCGGACACCTAGCTGTTTTATGCAGCTTCGGTATCTTTCTTCTCTTCATCTCCTTCTTTCGCTTCTTCGTCGCCTTTTGCTTCCGTTTCGTCTTCAGATTCGGCGGCAACTTCATCGTCTTCTTTTTCGTCTGAATCTTCTTCTTTGTCTTCAGATTCCTCGGCTTTGTCTTCCGACTCGTCCGATTTCTCTTGCGACTCTTCGCTTTCCGCTTCAGCAGCAGGAGCTTCTTCTTCCTTGGACTCTTCATCGCCCTCGGCGTCAGCAACTACCTTTTCGCTGTCCTCATCGGTTTCTTCTCCATCTTCCGACTCTTCAGCATCCTCTGCTTTCTCTTCATCATCGGATTCAGCAGCCGGCTCTTCGGCTTCTTTGTCGGACTCATCGCCGGCTTCGCCTTCATCTTCCGATTTCTCTTCGCCATCGGCTTCCCCGGTGGGTTCTACATCTTCGGAAGATTCGTCTTCAGCCTTCTCTTCTGACGCTTCTTCTCCTTCGTCGTCTCCGGCATCTTCTGCCTTCTCTTCTTCGGAGTCTTCAGCTTTCTCTTCTCCGGCGTCCTCGGCTTTCTCTTCTTCGGAATCTTCCGACTTTTCTTCGTCTGCATCTTCCGATTTCTCTTCGCAAGACTCTTCAGACTTTTCTTCGCAAGCTTCTTCAGATTTTTCTTCGCAGCTTTCTTCTGCTTTCTCGTCGCAGCATTCGTCAGCTTTCTCAGCGCATTCAGGCGCTTCGGCAGCCACTTCTTCTGCTTTCACTTCTTCGTTGCCGTTGCTCGCTTCGGGCGCTGCCTCTTGGACATCGCTTACTTGGCTAACTGCTGCGGCTTTAGAATGGTTCTTTTTCTTTTCTTCTCTTCTCTTTTTTGACATAACAAAATGTCCTCCCTTATGCGTACGTAAGCGAGTCCAGCAGTGTTCGCCCGAAACGCTTTGCCTACTCGCACTCGCGCAGCAATGAGCGAGAACAAACACAGCTTCGGTAACGGGTTCTGTTCGTGGAATATCCTTCTCTTTCATTATGCAGGAAAAAGTTTTCGCTGTGCGTACTTCCAGTCAAAATCTAGGATTAAATGTTGTCAGCAGGCGTTTTTCTCTGCCGGTAGAGGCACCAAAAGTAGTGGCGCTACCGGTAGTGTTTCTACCTACTACGCGACATACGCAGACACAGCAACGAGGCCGCCCGCAGACCCAATATCATCAACACAGCAAGGTCTTACGGATAGCACTTGCTATTACAGAGTCTCGTACTTAGTCCATAAGAAGCGCGTTTTAGCGGTTGGCAAAACTCAGCATAAGTCGTCACGCCAATCACGAGGGATGCAAACGCACAGATCAAGCGTCACGATTTGTCTATCTGCTCTTAACAGTTGTGAGCAAAGGGAATTTGAATCGCTCTTGCGAAACACTTTCGACACCTTCCAGATTCTTCAAACTCAGCCTTGAAGATTTTCCGAACCCGATTTTGCCGCCGCATCGCCAGTGCCACCATCACCGGTAGTACTACTATCTGAAGTATCCACGATGTTCGCGGACCTAGCGCCAGCATCTGGATCGTTCGGCATTGCAGCTGATTGCGGGGACACATTGGCTTCCTGCACTGCCTTAATCTGTTCGACTTGCAGTTTTTCAGCATCAATCAGCTTCTGCTCAAAGCTGAGCAAACTACGGCTGACCCACGTAGCTTCTCGGCACAGCAAAAGCGTCACTTCTCGCCCGCCTTTGACATTCTTTTCTTCGAGGCGCTCTTTTATGATTGACAGGGTATCTCCCATCAAAACGAGTGCACGTCCAAGTTTTTCATAGACTCGATTCCATTCCGCTTCTGTTTCGGCAGGCAAATATTTGGATTGCTGATCAAGTTCGTTGGCCCTCGCCAGAAGCTCGCTGACGACTAAAGATAGGCGCCCATGATAGCTTTGAATGGCGATCAAATCCCGCTCACGGCGCGCCTTCAGATAGCGCGCGATCTTGTGCCAGCTCAGGCCCAAAACAACAACGCCGGCGACGCTGCAAAAAATGCAGAAAGCTATGAAGGCAAATAATAGGGCGGCAACAATCGGCAATTACTTCACTGTCAGTTTTTCTACTAAAAGTCCATACGCATCACGATAACATTGCCCGAAGAAGTCGTGAGAGCTTGGTCAAATCAGAGATGCTTGCAGGGAATGCCCTACAGTAGCGGCTTTCGCTCAAATGCATAATCCAGTGGCGCTAAAACCCACTCATAGCGCCATTTGAATGCCGATAATAGTTAATGTGCACAATTGATAAATATAGTTTCCATTTGCAACGGACAGCCTGAATATACGACGGGCAGCCAGTCTTATAGCACTTGACATCCATTCTGGATAGCC
Organism: Candidatus Obscuribacterales bacterium; assembly: GCA_019745505.1. Lineage (GTDB taxonomy): Bacteria > Cyanobacteriota > Vampirovibrionia > Obscuribacterales > Obscuribacteraceae > QKMZ01. The sequence continues at coordinate 19,518 of JAIETE010000290.1, forward strand.
CGAGCATATTTGCCGGGTTGGAATCCATTTTTTCCGTGCTAAACTCGTGACAAGTTAGGGTGGCTGACATAAGTTTTGGTTGCCCGGAAAACATTTGGCTCCAAAGTTAAGTCCCTTGTCGCAACAGGAAAGTATATGACCTTTCCAAATCAACCATCGTTTAAATCGACGATTGAAGAATTACGAGACGCCGTCAATCGCTCTCAAGGTGCAGATCATGAATCAGCACAACTGATTTCCCAGATCGAAGCAATTCTCGAAGAGATCGAAAGCAAGATGCGTCCAGGTGCCCAAGTCACTGGCGTGCAGATGCAGCAAGTATCATTGCCAGACAGTTTCGTCAGTCCGCAAGGCCTGACTCCGGCGCCAATCATCGCCGGCTAACCCCTTCTTCTGATCAACTGGACGACCCCTGATAGCCGCTGCTCAAGCGCTTCAGCATTTCGGCAATGTCTTTTGCCGCATTTGGTTTTCCCATCCGTCCAGCAGCTTCCTTCATTGTCTTCAGTTTTTCACGGTCAAAAATCAGCGACTTTACAGTTGTCGCCAGTAGCCCGGGATTGAGATCCTTCTGCAAAATCACTGTTGCTGCGCCCTTAGCCTCTAGCGCACGAGCATTATGTTCCTGGTGATTTTGCGCAGCAAAAGGATATGGAATGAATATAGAAGGCGTAGAGGTGACGCAGAGCTCGCTGATTGTCATCGCGCCCGCGCGAGATATCGCGAGGTCGCTCAAGGCGTAAGCAATCGAGAGGTCTTCGAAATAGGCGCGATAGCAATATCTCGCGCTAGTGGCAATCTCATGCGGTAATTGTTCTTTGTAGGCGATGAAATTCTTCTCGCCAACCTGGTGAATTACCTGCATTTTGTTCGGGTCGGAAAACAATGAGGGCAGCATCGAAAATACAGCATCGTTGATAGCTTGCGCGCCCTGCGAACCGCCTGTAACAATCAAGGTCGGCAAATGACTGACCAAACCAAGTTGCCGTGCGGCTTTCTCTCTGTCGATCAAAGTGACGAAACCTTTGCGCACCGGGTTGCCGTTGAATACCGTTTCGCCGACTTTGCTCACCAATCTGTCTTTGGCCGCCTCCATTCCGCAGGAGACAACCGACGCATTCTTCGCGTAGAGCTTATTGACTAATCCTGGATGTGCATCAGGCTCGTGCACTGCATAAGGAATGCTGGATGTGGCAGCACAAGTAAGAGGCGGCGCTGAGGCATATCCGCCGGTGCCCAAAACAGCGGTCGGCTTGAATCGTTTGAAAAGCGCCGCACACTGTCCAATCGCTTGCGTCATTTCAATCGGCCAGGTAACCAGCTTGGCAGAGAAGCTTCGAGGCAAGCCCGAAACCTGAAAGCCAACAAAATCAAGGCCGCGCTCTCTCGCGAGGCGTTCTTCCAGATGCCCTTTTGCACCTATATAAAGGATGGCCTTCACATCAGGATCGTCTTTCAATTCATCAGCAACGGCCAACGCCGGATAAACATGACCGCCGGTGCCACCACCTGTAAGTATAAGCCGGTGCTCGCCGCCACTCATGGACGAACCAATTGTCTCGCAGGCTTCGGATCTGCATCCTCATACTCTTCGTCTTCGGACATCTGTCCACTGTCTCGTGAAACGGAAAGCAGAACACCGACCATTGAGAGAGTAATTACAAGTGACGTGCCGCCGTAACTAATGAACGGAAGCGTAATACCAGTTACGGGCACAATGCCGGTCGTAACCATGATGTTGACCAGCGCTTGCAACACAATCGAACTGGTGATGCCGATTGCGAGGAAACGTCCAAAGAGAGTACGAGAACGCAAAGCTGTACGGAAGCCGAAATAGCCAAAGAGCACATACATAGAGATAAGAACGCAGCAGGGAATGAAACCGAATTCCTCGGCGATTACGGCGAAGATGAAGTCAGCATGCTGCACGGGCAGGTAGAAGAGTTTTTGCATCGAGCGTCCGAAACCCACTCCGAACAGCCCGCCGGAGCCGATGGCCAGCTGAGCTTGGATGGCATTCCATCCTTCTTTCTGAGGATATTTGTATGGGTCCAGCCAGCTCATGATCCGCGCCATCTGGTACGGAGTCTTCTGCACGTGATGCCACATATATCCAAAAGCACCACCACCAGCCAGAATTATGAGCAGTGGATTGAGACCGCTGGCAAAAAGAAGAGCCACCAGACTGCCCGAGATCATCATCGCGGTGCCGAGGTCGGGCTGTTTTACAACAATCGTGGCCATCAGAAGAATGAGAGCGATGCGCACAAGAACCTGTCTGTGCCACCAAAAATGCTTGGACAAGCCGGCAGAGATGAGCAGAATCGACGCGATTTTGCACATTTCGGAAGGCTGGAACTGCAAGGGACCGATCTGAAGCCAGCGCGTAGAGCCCATCGTCGTAACCGATATACCGGGAACGAGTGTGAGGCACAAAAGACCGAATGAAGCCAATGCTACAGGCCAAGCCCATTTCTTCAGGCGGCGATAGTCGTAACGGCTGATCGTGAACATGGCGAAAAGACCAAGCACGCAGCAAATCGCCTGACGGCGCAAATAGTAGGTTGCATCCTGAAAGTTGGAGAGAGCTTCCGGAGCCGATGCGCTAAAGACCGCCATCAGACCGAAGCCGCAAAGCGAACAAACGAGAGTTATGAGAGCTTTATCGGGGAGTCCACGAAATTCCGGGCTGCCATCACCGCCACCACCTCCAGAGCCACCACCGCCACCATCTGGCGGAGCGACTTTAAGAGCGCGGTCCTTACCCTTGGACTGACGGCGCCATCTCGAGTCTTGCGCGGACAATATCTTTGAAGACACGGCCTCTGTTCTCAAAATCCTTGAACATATCGAAACTGGCACAAGCCGGTGAAAGAACAACCGGTCCCAGTTTCAGCTTCCCACCCAGGTCGACCGCCTCTTCGAGGTTCGCGACCACATGAACGTCGTTAAATCCTCCCTCCCTTAACGCTTTCTCAAATCTCTCCTTGGCTTCACCTAAGAGGATAACAGCTGCCACATGGTTTCTAACAGCATCAACAAATTCATCAAGTGAAGTAGCTTTGTCTCGCCCACCGGCAATAAGTACGATTTTCTTGTCAGGGAAGGACTGTATCGCCTTTATAGCCGACTCAGGATTGGTCGCCTTAGAATCGTTGTAATAAGGGACGTTATCGATCGTCGCCACATACTCGAGGCGATGCTCCAAACCCTTGAACTCTTTAATGTAGCGCTCAATCTCCTGGGGCTGCACATCGAGAATGGCGCAGCAGGAAATTGCCGCCAGAGCATTCTCAACATTGTGTTGGCCTAATATTTGCAGATCATTGACGGCGCAGACGAGGCGGTTGCGCGCGCGAATCCGATAAGCAAGAAAACCGTTCGAGACGAACGCCGCCTGGACCATATTGTCTAAATTCATCTGCGAACTAAATGGGAATATCTCAGAGCGCGTGATTTGCGCACTCACGACCGGATCGTCCATGCTGAGAACCGCATAGTCACTGTGTTGCTGGTTGGCAAAAAGCTTCTGCTTGGCGCGCTTGTAATTTTCCAGCCCCTGATGCCAATCTACGTGATCGGGCGTGAAATTGAGCCAGACTCCGATCTTGGGCGCAAAGTTGGTTGTGTAATCCAACTGATACGAGGAAACTTCAACGACCAGATAGTCAGGCTTTCTGTCCAACTGGCTGAGAATCGGCACGCCGATATTGCCGCAAGCAGGCGCGACGCGCCCGGTCTTTTCGAGCATGAAACTGAGGAGCGAACAAGTTGTGGACTTTCCATTCGTCCCGGTAATGGCAAGGATAGGTGCCTTGGTCTCGCGAAATGCCAATTCCACATCGGAAATAACTTCCTTACCCAGCGAACGCGCTTTTTGAATAACCGCGCTGTGAGGGGGAATGCCGGGAGACGTGAGAACGAAAGATCCGAATTCGACGGCTTCATCACTGTGCCCGCCCAACTCAACTTTACATCCGAGCTTCTCGACTTCGGCTGCCTGAGCCTGTCTGTCGGCGTCTGCAGCGGCCGCATCCGACACGAACACTTTGGCACCTCTTGCCGAAAGGTATTGCGCTGCCGCAATGCCGCTTCTGCCGAGGCCCAGTATGGTTACCTTTTTGTCTTTCCATTCAGTCACGTCGCAATTATATCGACAAATGGTGGGGGCGCATTGCATGCGCCCTCAAAAAAGGGATGAATACAAGGTTTTCTATCCTGATTTTCAAGCTCTAGATTGGGAATTTAAATGGAAGAGGGCGCGTGCAACGCGCCCCCACCCAACGCGCCCACGCAACGCGCCCCCACGGGTTTATTTACGTGATCGAAGACTAGAACTTTCTCTTCGTTCCGCTTCTGGTGTCTTTGCCCTTCATTTCAAGCTTGTATGCCTTCTCTTCGAGAGAGGCAATCTTCTTGTTGAGCTTTTCCAGCTCTTTGGGCGGGATCGTAGGATCCAAAGCCATATACGCTTTATATTGCGTCGATGCTTGTCTGAGATCTTCCGGAATCGGCGGCTTGAGCTGTTCTAGGCAAATCGCATAACCGAGATGCGTGTCCGCCACTTTCGGATTTTCATAGATGGCGATCTTGTATTTGTCGATAGCGGAATTGAGTTGTTTCTTGCGAGCCAGGTCATCTGCCAATGTCAGATCTTGTCTGGCCTGATCTTTCGCCTTATTGACCAAATCCATGCCGCGCTTGGCTCGCTCTTCGGAGCCAGGGAAAGCAGCGGCCTTTTTGTAGGCTGCTTCGGCATTGGGAATGTCCTTGATCATCAATGCCAGATCGGCAACTGCAAATGTTTGCTTGGCGTCGGTGCAATTGGAAATTACGATGTTCATCTGCTCATCGGATTCCTTGTACTTGTTTTGAGCCAGGCAAGCCTCCGCATATGCAATACGCTCGCCATTATTGGTCGGCGTGCCGATCGATTTGAGATCAACAGCCTCGCCGGACAAAGAGCGCAGTTTTGCTTCAGCAAGACGCAATTCCATATCGTTGGGATTCAAGCGAACAGCTTGCTCCAACATGCGTTTTGCAGATTCGTACTCGTTGCTTACAAAGAATGCACCTGTCGCTTCTTTATTTGCTTTCAAATAATAGGCGCGCGTGATGCCTTTTGCAGCGGCGGCATTTTGCGGATTGGTGTCCATGATGGTGCGATATTCTTTGATCGAGTCATCGAGCTTTTCCAGTTTCAAACTCTGATCAGCGACGCGCAATCTCAGGTCCATGTTGTTGGGCATCATTTCCAGACCGGAACGCAGTTCGGCGATGGAATGCTCCAGGTCACCACGGGTTTCGCGGATGTCGGCGATGCCCAAATAGGCTTCCGGATTTTCAGGCTTGATGCGGATGCATTCTTGATACTGCTGAACTCCGGCTACGGTATTACCCTGCGCAGCATAGACTTTCGCCATCGACAGGTGAACAGGAGCGCTGTTGCGGTACTGATACAAGGATGTATTCAGCTCTTTGAGAGCTTCGTCGAGCAACCCCTGGCGCCTGTATGCTTCACCCAGTCCATAGTGAGCGGTCGAATTGCCGGAATTGTTGGCGATTGCTTCTTTAAAAGACTGGATGGCGCCGGTGATGTCATCCTTCTGCAATTGTGCCACTCCCAGCCCGGAATATGCTTCCGAATATTTGGGATCGATACGTGTGGCGTTTTGAAACTCGCTGATCGCCTCATCGGTGCGACCTTGCTCTTTCAAGATCATACCGAGGGTGTAGTGCGCTTCCGGCATGCCCGGGTCGATCGCCAAACCTTGTCTGACTTCGGCTTCGGCATTCTTGAGCGATGCTTCTTTGTTCTTGATCACAGTTTGCGAGGAAGAAGCCAGACGATTGAACATCACCATCGCTTTTCCTGCGTGAGCCATGGCATTATGCGGGTCCATGGTCAGCGCTTTGTTGAACTGTTCGTCGGCGGCATCCAGTTTGAATTGTTTTGCCAGAGCCATACCAAAGCCGATGGTGGCAGGCACGGACTTCGGGTTTTTCGCCTGAACGGCGTGATAGAGATCTGCAGCATCGCTGAATTTGCCATTGAGCATCAGCTCGTCCGCCATCACTACTTCGCGCTCAATTTTGATCTTGATCAGCTTTTTCTCTTTTGCCTGTGCAGGCTCTACCGACATGGCCAGCGAAATGCTTCCTGCCAGAGCCAGACACATTGCGATCAACTTTCTATTTTGCATATCTCCTCACAGTTCTAATTGGCGTTCCAGTTTCAATACTTCTCAGGGGTTAAAAGCGACGTCTGGTACCACGGCGAGTATCGCCGGATTTCTGATCGAGCTTATAAGCCTTCTCTTCCAGTGACGCAATTTTCTTGTTCAACTTTGCCACTTCTTTTTCAGGCAGAGCAGGCTCGAGAGCCATATATGCCTTGAATTGGTTGGCCGAAAGGCGCATTGCATCGGCTGTTTCGGGTCTGTCCTTCTCGAGGCAAATAGCATAGCCGAGGTGAGCATCCGAGACCTTGGGATTTTGATAGCAGGCAGAGCGATATTTATCGAGCGCACTCTTCACTTGCTGGCGCTTGGCCAGATCGTCGGCCAAGGTCAGGTCTTGCCTTGCCACTTCCTTCTGTTTGGCGATCAAGTCCATGCCGCGCTTGGCTCTTTCCGCACCGCCGGGGAATGCCGATGCTTTGCGATAAGCAGCTTCTGCACTGGGCAAATCTTTGATCATCAAAGCCAGGTCTGCGACCGCAAAGGTTTGCTTGGCGTCGGCGGCATTGGAAATTACTCGATTCATCTGCTCGTCTGCTTCTTTGAATTTGTTCTGAGCCAGCAAAGCTTCTGCATATGCAATACGCTCTCCGTCATTGGTCGGCGTGCCAATTGAATTGAGATCGACCGTCTCGCCGGACAGCGAACGCAATTTCGCCTGGGCAAGACGCAATTCCATATCGTTAGGATTCAAGCGCACGGCTTGATCCAGCATGCGCTTGGCGGATTCGTATTCATTGCTGACGAAGAATGCACCGGTGGCTTCTTTGTTTGCCTTCAGGTAATAGGCCCTAGTCAAGCCTTTGGCTGCAACCGCGTTGTTAGGATTGGCCTCCATGACGGTCGTATATTCCTTGATGGCGTCATCGAGTTTTTCTACTCTCAAAAGTTGATCGGCAACACGCTCGCGCAAAGCAGCATTGTTGGGCATCATTTCCAGACCGGAGCGCAATTCGGCGATCGAATGTTCGATGTCGCCGCGAGATTCGCGAATATCTGCTATACCGAGGTAGGCATCAGGATTTTCCGCTTTGATGCGAATTGATTCCTGGAATTCTTTCACTGCACCAACGGTATTGCCCTGTGCCGCGAGAGTTTTACCCATCGAAAGATGTACAGGCGCGCTGTTGCGATATTGATAAAGCGCAGTGTTCAACTCTTTGAGTGCTTCATCCAGAAGACCTTGCCGTCTGTACGCTTCACCGAGTGCATAGTGAGCGGTGGAATTGGAGGAGTTGATGGCGACCGCTTCTTTGGCGGACTGAATCGCCCCGGCAATATCGCCTTTATCCAGCTGTGCCTGAGCAAGTCCGGAGTATCCATCCGAATAATTACTGTCGACGTTGGTCGCATCGCGGAAAGCTTTGATAGCTTCGTCATAGCGGCCCTGCTCGCGCAAGATCATTCCGAGCGTCCAGTGCGCTTCAGGAAAACGCGAATCATAATTGATGCTCTGTCTTGCTTCCGCTTCTGCCTGTTTCAGCAATGCATCTTTCTGTTTGATGATGGTTTGCGATGAAGATTGCAGACGGTTGAACAAAACCATTGCTTTGCCGGCGTGCGCCATCGGGTTGCTGGGGTTTTTCGCCAGCGCTTTATCGAAATTGGCGTTGGCTGCATCAAGCTTGAAGAGTTTGCCCTGAGACCAACCCGCACCGATCATGGCCGGCACACTGCCGGGATTGCGGCGCAACTGCTCGAGACAGCGCTCTTCCACGTCCGCATACTTGCGGTGATTGAGCATATCGTCCGTACGAGGGTCGCCGGTGTAGACGAAGACGCCGCCGCGCAAAACTGTACGTTTTGCTTCTGCCGGAGTCGCCGTCATAAGGCCGGAGCCGAGCACGATGCTCAAACTGCTTGCTAAAAGCAGGGCGACTCGAGCTGCGCGGAAAATTGATCGATTGTGATTCATATCGCCCTCACCTTGCGAAGCCTCTCCGATAAACGAGAGAGGGATGAATACTAAATAGACAGTCGGTGTGTGAATGTTATCGCCTTAACAACGCCATGTCATCCAGGTTTCTAAGCGCTAGGACTTTTCGCTACAAAATACGCGTGAGCATACATATAAATAGGATGGGTTTGCATCCTTATATAAGGAATTTGCCCGGCAAAATTGCTCCTCTCACTTCACAACTGCAAATCTGGCAACGAGAGCGCCGTATCCGTGCCGTACAATGATTATCTCTTTGATTTTGTCAGTAGAAGTATGCAGGGAGAGTGTTTCGTGTCCGGTCATTCCAAGTGGGCCACAATCAAAAGGCAGAAAGCCGTTGTCGATGCCAAACGCGGCGTCATGTACGCGAAGATGTCGCGCGAAATCATTGTCGCGGCCAAGCTTGGCGGCGGAGATCCGGCTGCAAACTTGAGGCTGCGAAAGGCTATTGAAAGGGCAAAAGCAGAAGGCGTGCCCAACGACAATATTGCCCGTGCCGTGGAGAAAGGCTCGGGCGGCGGCGATGACAGCAATGTAGAAGAGCTTACCTATGAAGGATACGGACCCGGCGGCGTGGCCATCATGGTGAAGTGCGCCACGGACAATCGCAACCGCACGGCAGGCGACATTCGCAGCTATTTCTCCAAATATGGCGGAAATATGGGTGAAACAGGTTGTGTCGGCTGGATGTTCAAAGAACGCGGCGAAGTCGTTATAGATAAGGAAGGGAAATTCAACGAAGACGATCTGATCGACAAAGCATTGAACGCCGGAGCTGATGACGTGGACAGCAGCGATGAAGCATCGGCAGTGGTTATTTGTGATCCGATCAAGGTCGACGATGTCAAAGCAGCATTAGCCGAGCACTTCAAAGTCGCCTCGGCGGAAGTGACGATGAATCCCAGCAACACAGTGGAAGTTTCAGACGTAGAAATCGCAAAGCAGCTGATGAAGCTCTTGGACATCATCGACAACCATGACGACGTTCAGCATGTCTACGCTAATTTCGATATGGAAGCCGATCTTTTGTCTGCCAGCGTTAGCTAATCATCATTGTCAAACCGTTTGTAAGGTGCGCGTAAAGCAAAAACGGCAAACCACTTCAACCTGGCTTGCCATGCTGGTTTTCACAAACAAACAGTGCCGCGTTTTTCGAATAACGCTCTGACCGGAAGTGAAACACCTCGGTTTAGAAGCCCATTGTGTCTCGTTTTACACGCGCAAAACAATTTACCGCGGGTCACTCTAATTGCTCATGAATAGCTGGAATGTCACATTTTTTTGACCGATAACCCAGATAAATCACCGCGGTTTTGACACCTTTGCATGTGAATTTATGCAAGCGATTCTTTCGCTTCGTTAACGAAACAGAATCAAGATATGGACACTTTAGATCTGCTCGAATGCTTCTGGATATGCACCTTTTGGAGGATCGAAAGGACGCCAATAACGGATACCCCTACAAAATTAGGGGGGCTTAAGAGTGAAGTTTTACACTACGTTACACGGAACAAATGACAACCATAGTGATCGACAAAGATTATCCCGCGTTAATCACGACAAGCACCACGGGCGGAGGCTGTATATATCTTGAAGACCGCCTACCGGACATCGATCGAACTGTCAACCTCTTGCGCCTTAACTCTCTCCAATAAATCGCAAAATTTCGCGCCCGCTGAAAAATATCCAGGTTGTCAGCAGATCTTTGACTCGGTCGCAGCGTTTTTGCTACCTTGACGCCTGCCTCGGAATGCCCAGCACCGGACCTTCTAAAGAGAAGTATCAACGAAGAAAGACATTGTCGTTTGAGCGGACCAAGTAAGAAGCCCAGTAGAAAGCAGAGTATGAGTTTGAATTCGAAGTACAAATATTTGCTTGTCAGTGCAGTTGTCGCCCTCGGGATTGGCGCGACGGGTGCATCTTCATGCATGGCTGCGGAAATTGCTCCAGAAGTAAACGCGAACGTGTGGGAAGAAAGCAATCAAGAATGCGCAGCTGTTTCGGTCAACGGAAAAGATTTCCTCATGTACCGCGGCACCACCGCACGCGGGGACGCTTCCGACAAGGCTGAAGACATCGCTCAACAGCTGGAAGAGATTTTTGAAAACGACAAAGTCGACCCCGAAAAAATCCTCCCGGCAAAGGAAGGAGACTTCGCGGTAGTTAAAGTCGACGGAGCCGTTGCCATTAAGTTTGAAGTACCGGAAGCGGTCGATGGACAAAAAGCTTCTTCCGGCAATCCAATGGAAGCCAGCCTGAAGCTCGTCAATGCCATCCGCGAGGCCCTGGGTGCTACCCAACTGCCGACCGGATATCCGAAGGTCGCCAGCGAGCAGCCAGACCTCGCTCAAATGAAAGCAGCCGGAAAGGCGATTTTCAGTGGCGCTGCCTCCTGGTATGGCGGCAGATTCCATGGCAGACGCGCCGCCGACGGCAGCCGTTTCGACCAGAATGGTTTGACCGCCGCGCACCGAAGCCTTCCTTTTGGAACCAAGCTCTTGGTTACCAACCGCAGAACCGGTAATTCCTGCGTAGTTCAAGTTAACGACCGCGGTCCTTTCGTAGCCGACAGAGTAATCGACCTCTCACGCGGGGCAGCCGAACAACTCAACATGATCTCGTCCGGAGTGGCGATGGTCGACTGTGTGGTTCTGCACTAAACGCCGAACCAATCAAAATTTTGAAGGGCTGCAGACTGTGCAGTCCTTTTCATTTTGCGGCACAAAAATATGAGCAAATAAGCCCCTGCCTCTAATTCTGATGGCGCTTGATGCGAAACCAGAATGTGCTGCCTTGGCCTTCTTCGCTGTCGACGGCAATATGGCCATCGTGCATTTCGACAATCGTCTTGCAGATAGCCAGCCCCAGTCCGGTGCCGCCCTTCTGCTTGGCGTCGGAAACGTCCACCTGCTGAAAGCGTTCGAAAATCAATTCCTTGTACTTGGCAGGTACGCCTCTGCCCTGATCGCAAACGCGCAATTCCACGACTTCATCATCAAGTTTGTGACTTACTCTCACGGTGCCTTCGGGGGGAGAGAATTTCACTGCATTGGAAATCAGGTTTACAAGCACCTGCACAAGCCTGTCTTCATCGGCGTACAGCGAATCATCATGCCCGTTGACGCTATCAATCTCCAGCTTGATGCCTTTACCTTCAGCAAACGGGCGAGACGCTTCATCCACAGAATCCAAAATTTTCTGCAATTGGCATTTAGCTTTCGATACATTTAGCGTTCCGGAGTCCATTTTCTCCAGATCGAGCAGGTCGGATATCAATTTCATGAGCCTGGCAACATTGGCCTCCGCGCGTCCGGCCTGTTCGGTCGCCTCCCGAGAAACTTCTCCGAACGCCCCCATCTCCAGAAGGGAAATGAAGGCTGACACCGCTGTTAGTGGCGTTCGCAGTTCATGGCTGACCATCGAGACGAATGCCTGGCGCATACGCTGAATTTCCTGCCGCTCGGTTACATCAAGGAGAATGCCCAATCGCCTGGTTCCTTCTTCGGTTTCAAAAACCGTAACAGAAAATTCGACTGGAAATTTTTCACTGCCGTTCCGCACGCAGGTAATTTCAGAGACGCGTTCGGATGCTTTCTCTTTTAGCTGCGAGGCAATCTCAACATCGCTGGTTGTCTGCGAGCGTGCAACCAGGTTGGCGATCGGCTCGCCTATCAAAGTCTCTCGGTCTCTGGCGAACATCATCGCCAGAGTAGAATTGACGAATTCGATCTTGCCTTCATCCGAAAAAATTACCAGTCCGACCGGAACCTTTTCTATAATTGCTCGCACCCGTGCTTCGCTCTCACGAAGGAGCTCTTCTTTCAAGCGCAATGTGTAGGCCATCTCGTGAAAGGTCGAATCAAGCGCGGCAATCTCGTCATGCCCGGACAAGAGGGCGTTAAGCTCATCTCCGCGTTTCATCCTTTTCGTGTTTTCAACAAGAACATCCAAGCGCGATGTAAGCTGACGCGTAAACCAGCCGGCTCCGGCAAAGGCGAGCACCACATTCAACACCAACCCCGCCAGGAGAATCGCCTTTTGAGATTCTCTTTGACTGCGCTGCGCGTTGGGACTTTCCTCCTCAATTTTGCGTTGCGCTCTGACAAGGGAAAGCAAGTCTCTGACGAGCGCATCAAAAGTAGGCTGCAACTTATTCTTCTCTGTATATCCATATCTGATTGCCACCAGAAGCGGCTGGGTATCGACGGCATTTTTGATTTTATCCATCGTAGTCATGCCAACTTGCAAATTAGCGTCAACTCGATTCAGTATGGCGAGATTTTCCGGATCTTCCTTCAAGGCGTCTTTCAACCAGGAGAGGATTTCCGTTGTCTGCCGGCGGTTTTGCATATACCGGGCCGATTGAGCTTCATCTTTTGATTTTGCGTACTCCATGACGGCAGTGCCGGTGTCATAACAAACTTGAACGAGGTGATTTGTCTTGGCGATAATCTCTTTGACATGCTCAGCGCGTTTTGCTTCCTTTTCCGCCTGCAAGACCAGGTAGCCTTCCGCTCCTACTACGCCGATCTCGACAATCACGAAGCAAAGCATGAGCAACCACCCCTGGTGGCTCAGTTTGAGTCCGCTCAATCCTGTTTCATTACTCAAGTTCTAAAATATATCCGACGCCATGAACAGTTTTCAAAATCGAACCTTCCTCATCAACCTTTTTGCGCAAGCGCTTCATCGTTGTTCTGAGTGCTTCGGTAGTCGAGTCGGATTCCGACGGCCAGACGCGATTCAACAGCGCCTCCGGAGTAAAAACTTGATTGGGATGCCGCATCATGAATTCCAGAAGCTGAAATTCTTTCGGCACCAGAGTAATTACTTCGCCATCTTTGTGGACTCTGTATTTGGTCGGATCCATCGTGATGCTCTTCGCTTTCAAGACGGTTTCTTTTACAGCAGCAGGACGCCGGAGCAAAGATCGCACGCGCGCACCCAACTCTTTCATGTGGAAAGGCTTGGTCAAATAATCGTCCGCACCACCATCCAGCCCTGCTTCTTTGTCGGCGACGTCATCCTTACCAGTCAGCATCAAGATCGGTGCCTGACCGCCTCTTTGCCTGTATTGCTTCAATATTTCGATTCCGGAAACCTCGGGCAGCTCCCAATCCAAGATAATCAAGTCATACTCGAAGGTTTTCAGATGGTCGCTCGCCTCGCCGCCATGGGCGATCGTCTCGACTGTGTGATGCTCGAAAAGCAGAAAGGTTCTGACCATATTGGCCAGGTCGAGGTTATCTTCGATCACACAAATTTTTGCCATCTATTTATCTATATCAGTTATACGTTCAGCACCACGCTTAATTTCTTTACCCGTAATCTGATTATTTGTCCGCTTATTTGCGCATTTAACCGTTCGCCCCAAATTAGCCCGAAACTAGTCCGGAATTAGTCACAGGGCACCCTTAAACTTCCAGATATCAGGCGACATCGGCAGACACCAAACAGGCTGGCAATCTCGGACCTTCAAAAGAATCTCGACCGATTAGTCCAGCCTATGTCCAAACAAAGGCTTACAGTTGCATTCACCAGGCAACTTTGCGAACTGCTCCTAAACTTCGAGGTTTTGTTTCGATGGATAACGCAAGCGCCCTCAATTCATTCAACAAACTGTTCAAAAACCGAGAAATGATGAGACAAAACAGCGAGCGCGAGCAGCTGAAGCTCATTGCCGATAATCAACGCGCCGCAGTCCTGGTCCGCCTCTTCGAGGAAGGGCGCTTGCACGAGGTCCAGCAATTGGCTGCAGTCGGATAGACTCCACCGATTTAATGAAATGGGCTCGTTTTTTCGGCCCATGATCACGCCCTTCTCACTTTTTATCTCTAAATTGGACAACGTCAGGCTCAGCCCACGCTTCGACTCATTGAGGTCCACCCATGCTCAATCGCTCCCACAACGAACAAATTTCCAGACTGGCACAATTGAAAGAGCGCAAAAATACAATCTCGACCCATGAATTGATCAAACGCTGGAATGCTCATCAAGAAGCGCGCCAGCTTCTGCGCCTGTTCGAGCAGGCCAAGGCTCCGGAGCCCCGGCGCTAGGCATATCGTCTATCACCTCCGAAAATCCTAGTATTCCGGTCCAATCCGGCAAAACGCTCCACCGTGGAGCGTTTTGTGCTTTGTCCTCAGGGCGGGCGGCATTTCCGGCAGCACTTTGCATTTGTAAGCGATACCGGCAGATGCGCCGATTTTCGATTTGTAACAGGTACGGATCGGCTAAAACACCCGTTTTCATTCAAAAAGAAGCGTTTACCAATCGCTCAAGTGCCCAGCCCTATGGGGTTTTGAGGGCATTTTTGGTAAAATACGGGCTCACCGCCTCCGGGCGGTCGCAATCCGGCGTCAGTAGCTTCAAGAGTCAAAAGGATAGTCACCGTGCCCCCAGCCGTCAGAGTTCGAATAGCACCCAGTCCAACCGGGCACTTGCATCTGGGCACCGCTAGAACGGCGCTCTACAACTATCTTTACGCCCGCCGAAACCAGGGCACTTTTGTCTTTCGCCTGGAAGATACTGATGAAATCAGATCTCAGGAGAATTACACCCAGGACATCATCGACGGACTGAAATGGCTTGGACTCAACTGGGATGAGGGTCCGGATATCGGCGGACCTTATGCGCCCTACAAACAGACTCAAAAAATCGATCATTACACCGAAGTAGCCAACAAACTCATCAACAGAGGGCATGCGTACTTCTCATACGAAACACCCGAAGAGTTGGCTGCCATGAAAGAAGCGCAGAAAGACTCGGATACTGCGCATCGCTACGACAACAGTCACCGCAGCCTGTCGAAAGATCAGGTTGAGAAGTTCGTTGCCGAAGGTCGCATTCCCTCGATTCGTTTCAAGATCGAGGAGCCTCGGGTAATCTCATGGCACGACAATATCAAAGGTGAAATCGCCATCGAAGCGTCCGTGCTCGGAGGCGATATGGTGATCGTCAAGTCGAACGGTGTCGCTATCTACAATTTCGCAGTGGTCGTGGACGACATCGACATGAAGATGACGCATGTCATCCGCGGCGAAGACCACATCATGAACACAGCCAAGCAAATTCTGCTCTACGAGGCTCTGGGTCACCAGGTTCCTGAATTTGCGCATGCGCCGCTCATTTTCGACCTGGACCGCGCCAAGCTGTCAAAGCGCAAGCACGGCGAGGCTGTTCACATCAATAAATACCGCGTCGACGGCTATATGCCCGAGGCGATGGTCAATTATCTTGCGGCGATGAGTTGGACCTTGCCGGACGGCAAGGAGTTTTTCTCACTGCCGGAAGCATGCGAGATGTTCGACCTCTACAAAATCAGCAAGAGCCCGGCAGTTTTCGATGTTCAAAAGCTGAACTGGTACAACGCGCACTACATTCGTTCGTTGCCATTGGAGCTTGTCACCGAGCGCGCCAAGCCTTATCTGACCATGTTGGAAACAGAAAACTACACAAGCTCGGAACTCGAACAGATCGTGGCCAGTGTGCGTGACGGTCTGACTATGCTGTCGGAAATCATGGCTGCGACCGAGTTCTATTTCTTGAAAAAACTGGAAATCAATGACGAGCTGAAAGAAAAGGCCCTGTCAAAAGAGACAGCTAAGAAAGTCCTGGAGGCGACGCTCAAACATCTTGGCGATCTGCCCTTCGGCGATCATGCCGGCTGCAAGGCTGTCGTAGACAAGCTCGGAGCGGAATTGGGCATGAAAGGAAAAGACCTCTACTGGCCTCTGCGCGCCGCTCTTTCGGGCAAAGTGCAAGGCCCGGATTTGGGCGCCATCATCTCGATACTTGGACCGGCGCGAGTAAAAGCTCGACTGGAAGACATTCTCTGTCTTTGTGCGTAGCAAGGACGCGCCGTAAAGACGCGCGCATTTTTAACGCACCGCTGATCAAGAGAGAAGAGCAATGTCCATTCAACTATTCAACACACTGACAGGCAAGAAAGAAGAGTTTGTCCCCCTGGAAGCGGGCAAGGTAAAGCTATACGCTTGCGGTCCGACCGTATACGACTCCAGCCACCTGGGTCACGCGCGCATGGCTATCGTCTGGGACGTGATTCAGCGCTACCTGCGCTTCGCCGGCTACCAGGTGACTTTCGTGCGCAACATAACCGACATCGACGACAAGATTATCAATCGCGCCAGGGAATTGAACATTCGCCCGGACCAGCTGGCACGCCATTACCTGTACGAGTTCTGGCAGGACATGTATGCCTTGAACGTGGCGCCGCCGGACATCGAGCCGCGCGCTACCGAGTATTTGCAGCAGATGATCGGCATGGCCGGAGATCTAGTAAAAAAAGGGCGAGCCTATGAATCCGGCGGAGACGTCTACTTTGATGTCGGCGCCTGCCCCGATTACGGCAAGCTGGGCAAGAAAAACATCGACGATCTAAAATCCGGAGCGCGCGACCAGGTTCGTTCGCAGGACGAACTGAAAGAAGTGAAACGCAACCCGGTTGATTTCGCTCTGTGGAAAAGCGCACCGGAAGCTGAAACAGGATGGACAAGTCCCTGGGGATTCGGTCGTCCGGGCTGGCACCTCGAATGCTCCTCGATGATCAAATCTGTTTTAGGCGAAACAATCGACATTCATGGCGGAGGCGAAGACCTCGTCTTCCCACACCATGAAAATGAAAAGGCGCAGTCCGAATCGCTGCACGACAAGCCGCTTGCCAAATATTGGATGCACAACAGCTTCGTCAATGTCAGCGAAGAGAAGATGTCTAAGTCATTGGGCAATTTCAAAACAATCGGCGATCTGCTCAGAGAATACTCGGCCGATACACTTCGCCTGTTCATTTTGCAAACCCATTACCGCAATCCGATTGACTTCAGCCCGGAAGCGATGAATGCCGCAAAGCAGGCATTGATGCGCCTTGTCAGAGCAGGGCTGTTCGCTCAAGCGGAAGAAAACGGCAGCGGCTTCAATCCATCGAAGCATTATCGATTCGACCAGAAAGCCGCAGAAGCATACAAAGACGATCAAACGCTCAGCGAATTCCATAACGAATTTGTGGCGGCGATGGACAACGACTTCAATACAGCCGTTGCCGTGTCGCATCTTTTCGGGCTTGCCGACAAGATTTCCGCATGCAAAGATGCCGCGCAGAGAAAACTCTGGGCTAAAGCATTGAAAGATTATGCCGGTGTTTTGGGCTTTACACTAGCCGACACGAGAAAAGTTGTCGATCGAAATTCCACCGAGCAAGTTCTGGCATTGCTTGCTCTCACTTGGCTTCTTGTAATTAGCAGTACAAAATTAC
>JAIETE010000115.1 GCA_019745505.1 Candidatus Obscuribacterales bacterium
CTTTCGAAGGGCTTGTCGATAGCGTCTTCGCGATGTTGGAGCCGCTGGCCAACGATTTGAAAATCGAACTTGTCGCTGTGGGCAATCGAGAATTGGAATTTGTCGCAGATGCTGATCGTCTCAATCAGGTTCTGGTTAATTTGGTTTCGAATGCCATCAAATTCTCAGAGCCAAATTCCAAGATAGTTGTCGCTGCCATAGAGCAATCTGCATTCGTGCGCATCGAAGTAAAGGATGAAGGACGCGGTGTGCCTGATCATCTGAAACAGGCCGTTTTCGACCGGTTCAAGCAAGTCGACGCTGCTGATGCCGCAAGAAGAAAAGGCACCGGATTGGGTCTGGCAATTTCCAAGGCAATCGTTGAGAGACACGGGGGCTCGATTGGCGTAGAAGATAATATTGGGAAAATAGGATCGGTGTTCTGGTTTACTCTGCCCAAAGTAGATGAGCCGGCTGATACTGATGAAATATGACAGCGCAAGCAAGCGGACCGAAAGCTTTCTGAAAGAGGAAAATAGTTGCGTTCCAAATTAGTTGTGAGAGTCTTGCTTTGTAGTCTCTATGCCTGCAGCGTGCTGGTGTTTATTTCTTCTGCCGCGGACTCGAAGATATCGGAGCAGTTTGTCCGTCTTGCTCTCATCAGAGCGAAGAACGCCGGTATCAATATGAGTCCTCAAGATGCGGAAATGCTGTCTCAACAAGCCGATGACATTTATGATGATGGAAGAATGCAGGCCGCTCGCCAGATTATGTACATCGTGTGCGCGTCGAAAAGCGTAAATTGCAAATACCTTTGCCAGCTTGCCGATTATTGTACGGATGTTTTAGGCGAGATCGATGAGCAGCAATCGGCGCATAAATATCTCAATCAGGCAATCAAGCTTGATCCGAATTGCAGCCGTGCCTGGGATGCATTGGCCAGGCTGTCACTGAAAGAAGGCGATGTCCAGAATGCTCTGCGCTATTCCAATCGCGCCATAGCTATGCCTCAAGGCAGAAAAATCTATCCGAACGCTTTTGCAGACCGTGCCACTATACTCGCTCAAATGAAAAAATATGAGGCTGCGCTCGTTGATATCAACCGGGCAAAAAAGGAACTGCCTGACGTTGCTGAATTCTGGAGAATCGATGCCAGCATTCTCGAAAATCTAAAGAGATATCCGCAAGCAGTTCAGTCTTATCGAACTTCTCTCAAGCTGCAGAAAGTGGATTGGGCTCAGTATCGCTTGATCAGTTGCCTCGAGAGGCAAAAGATGTACAAAGAAGCAATTATCGAGCTGAATGCCATTACCAAATCGAATCCTTCTGATGCGGAAGCGTATCGAGCACGTTCGGAAATACGAGAGAAAATCAATGATTTGAGCGGTGCTGTCGCTGATCTGTCCAGGGCTCTAGAGCTCGAGCCCACGACAAAGTATTATTTGGAAAGGGCAAAACTCTACAGACGCATGGGCAAGAACGATCTGGCAAAGAAGGACGAACAAGCTGCAGAAAAAATGAAAGCAAGCCCGTTCTAGACCAGCAAGAGCTTCAGTCCCAGGATACTGCCTATCGTTATGAACAGTCCTTTGACGAAGCGCGTGCCTTTTTTCGCACCGATATGCGAACCGAGATAAGCACCACATACGGCGCCGAGCACAGAAGGAATAATCAGTGACAGCTTCCAGTTGCCGCCGGAACCATACATGATTGATGCGAAAAGGCACCAGAAAAATGACATGACATAGGAATATCCCAGTGCTTCCATCAGATTAAGTCCTCTTGTCTTGGTGAGGATAGCGCTTGTGATGAGGCTGTTTCCCGAGCCGAAAAACGACTCATAAAATCCGAGTGGAAAGCCCGTCAGACTTGTTAGCAGGCGGCTCGCCGTTGGTTCTCTTTTCTCTGTGCCGAACTCTTTTTTGAAAAACGTATATGCCACAAGAATAAGAATGATGACACCGATTATTCTCTGCATATTTTTAGGATCGCAGCGCATTACGACTTGGGCGCCGAAATAAGCACCAATCAAACCGCATGCAGCCATGCCGGAAATGAGGCGCCAGTCGACTTCATGCCCGCGCAGGTAATTGCGTGCTGCGACCAAAGTCCACATGGCACCGGATAGAGTATTGGTCGCCATTGCTACCGGTAAAGGGAAGCCCAGCATTAGCCAGAATGGAGTCGAGATCATATTGGATCCGCCGCCGCACATGGAGCTAATCAAGGTTGAGCCGAAAGCGACACTTGTAATGGCTGCAAATTGAGCGACGTCGACCAACTTTTATTCACCGGATTTCAAGACATTAAAGAGTATCAGATGCGGTAAATTATGCTATGGACCTCATTTGATGGTTGTTAGGCACGGCTATGGCAAAGATACTTGTCGTTGAAGATGACGAAAGCCTCTCTCGTATGGTCAGCGAATGGCTGGTGGGCGAGCATCATACTGTAGAGTGCAGCTATGATGGTGCTGACGCGGCGGAGAAATTGAAATTCTATGAGTTTGACATGGTCATTCTCGATCTCAATTTGCCAAGCCAGGGCGGCATCAAAATATTGCGCGAATTTCGCGGTTGCGGAAAGACGACGCCGGTCTTAATCCTCACCGGACAGGACAAGATAGAAGATAAGGAAATCGGCCTGGATAGCGGCGCTGATGACTATCTGACAAAACCGTTTCACATGAAAGAGTTGTCCGCTCGAGTGAGGGCGGTGCTGCGTCGCCCTGCCAGCTATTCCGGCGACAGGTTGGTATCGCGTGGGCTGGAGCTTGATCCCGGCAATCATACGGTGAAAGTCAATGGCAATGAGATTTCACTTCTGCCTAAAGAGTTTCAGCTTCTGGAATTTCTCATGCGGCATCCTGACCAGGTTTTCAGCGCCGACGCACTGCTGAATCGAGTCTGGGCATCAGCGTCAGATTCAAGCATCGATGCTCTGACCACATGCGTGAAGCGGCTGCGCAAGAAGATTGACGTGGACGGCAGTCCATCCTTTATCAAAACCGTTCATGGTGTCGGATATAAATTGTTTACCGGTGAATGAGCCGCTATCGAAAAGATTGAAGGGGAGCCGCGTGAAAGCTCCCCTTCGAGTAAGGTAGTTTTGGATGAATGAAAGTTTTTTTGGTTGTGTTATTTTCCTTTTGCGTAGAATTGTGCTTTCACAGATGTCTTGGTCACATTGGAGCTGCCTCCTGCAGCCTGACCATATGAGCTTTCTTTGTTGTTTCCATAACTCAAAACACCGAAGCAGTCTTGCGAAGAGCCGCGGCCTGCCGACGCTAATTGGCCTTTTGCGTGATTGAAGCGCAGTTTTGCGCTGACGGCAGTGCTTCGCGCCGCCATCTCTTCAGCCGAATACTGAGCTCGGTGGTTTTCAGGCAAGGGCGCAGACTTGCATTTCATGCTCGAGTGACTGCGATATATAGGTAAAGGGGCGGAGTTGTTGGTGCCTTTGCCTGTACGACGAGAGCTGGTCAATTGCGTGTAGCGCGTTTGCGGGTCCCAATAGAATTGGCCAAGGTTCGGCGATGTCTTGACCAAACCTGATTCCCATCCGGCGACTCGGTAGGCGGTGCGTTGCGAATGAGTTACTACGACATCGTCCGCTTGTTGCGCTTGGGCAGGAGCGGCGAAAATCGACAGGCCGAAGCCTGCAAGTATAGAGAGGATTGCGAAGCAAAGCTTGCGCTTAGTATCGTGCACACTCATTTATGTTTTCCTTTAGTAAATAGAATCTGACTGGGGCGGTTTAATGCGGAAAGAGTGCGATTTCCTGAATCATGCCACTGAAAGATTGCAAACTTGTTTCAACGGGAGGTCTGGGGCGAGCTTTAGATTAAATGTAGTCATGAGAGAGTGAAAAAAGCGTGAACTCCTCTGCACGCCCGAAAAAAAATCGGTCTTGTCCGGCGCTGGATCAGCAAAAACCGCCCCCATTCTTCTTGTAGTAATCTTGGTGATATTCCTCGGCCCTGAAGAATGCCACGGCTGGGGCTATTTGAGTCGTTACCGGAAGTCCGCAGTCGGCCTGAATCCGCTCTTTGAACTTCCTGGCTTCCGCTTCCTGGTCGGAAGAATGGTAGAAAATTGCTGCCCGGTACTGGCCACCGTGCGTGTCGCCCGTGTCGGTGGGGTCGTGCATAAGGAAAAATCTTTCGAGAAGCTCTGAGTAGCTCACAATTGCCGGGTCGAAAATAATCTCGACCGCTTCTGCGTGTCCCGTACCGCCGCCGCAGACGCTCTTGTAAGTCGGGGCATCCGACGTCCCGCCTGTATAGCCGACATCGGTAGAAACCACTCCCTCGATTTGCTGAAATTTGCTTTCAACACCCCAAAAGCAACCACAGGCGAAGGTCGCCGTCTGCAGCGCTGCTGTCTTTAGGGGCTCGTTTGTCTGGCTCAATTAATGGATTCTCCTAACCTGTTTTGCCCGGTAAGCCCTTGAGCGCTCTATTTTCGACTATCATTGTTTCGGTCGGTGCCGCCGACTTTACCACCATTCTTAGAAACCGAAATGCGCATATTACCTGGAAAGCCACATCCCTTAGGAGCTACATGGGACGGGCTTGGCGTCAATTTTGCCATTTTTTCGGAGAATGCGTCGCGCGTAGAGCTGTGCCTTTTCGACTCGCCGGATGCGAAGCACGAATCGATACGCATCGAGATGCCCGAATACAACAACCAGGTCTATCACGTCTATCTGAAAGACATTCGCCCGGGTCAAATTTATGGATATCGCGTCTATGGTGCATATGATCCCGCCAACGGATTGCGGTTCAACCCCAACAAAATTGTCCTCGACCCCTATGCGAAATCCATTGCCCGTGACCTCATTTGGGACGACAGCTTGTTTCCTTACATTATCGGCAACAAGAAAGAGGACATGGTCCGAGACGATCGTGATAATGCTGCCTTTGCCCCTCTTGGAGCCGTCGTCGATCCGTCTTTCACCTGGGGCGACGATCGGTTGTTGCAGACACCCTGGCATAAAACAGTAATTTACGAGGCTCACGTAAAAGGTCTGACGGCGCGGCATCCGGAGCTGCCGAAGGACATGCGCGGCACTTATGCGGCAATTGCATCCGAGCCGATCATAAAGCACTTGAAGAGTCTGGGCGTCACTGCGATAGAGCTAATGCCTATTCACCACCGTGTGGATAATCAAAATCTTGTCAAAGCCGGCTTAGCGAACTATTGGGGTTACAACACCCTGTCTTACTTTGCTCCTGATATTCGTTATTCGCATTTTAAAGGCACTGTTGATGCGGTTCGCGAATTCAAAATGATGGTGCGCGCTCTACACGCAGCCGGAATCGAAGTGATACTGGATGTGGTGTACAACCATACGGCAGAAGGTAATCACCTGGGTCCGATGCTTTCTTTCAGAGGCATCGATAACACCTGCTATTACCGGACGATGGCAAAGGATCAGCGCTTCTACATGGATTACACCGGGTGTGGAAACACGCTCAACATGATGCATCCACGTGTATTGCAGTTGATCATGGATAGCCTGAGATATTGGATTCAGGAAATGCATGTTGACGGATTCAGATTTGATCTTGCCAGCGCTCTGGCTCGTGAACTTTATGATGTCGACAAACTGAGTGCATTCTTCGACGTTATCCAGCAAGACCCTGTTGTTTCCCAGGTCAAACTGATTGCCGAACCTTGGGATATTGGCGAAGGCGGTTATCAGGTCGGAAACTTTCCTGTCTTGTGGACTGAATGGAACGGCAAATATCGCGACTCTGTCCGTCAATACTGGCGCGGAGACCCGAATATGCTCGGGCAGATGGCAACCCGTATAACCGGATCCAGCGATCTGTATGCCCATAGTGGACGCAGCCCGCACGCTTCGATCAATTTCGTCACCTGTCACGATGGGTTTACTTTGCGCGATTTGGTCAGCTATAACGAGAAGCACAATCTGGCCAATCTGGAAAACAACCGCGACGGTGAAAATCACAATAACGGTTGGAACATGGGCGTTGAGGGCGAAACTGATGATGAAGACATCATCAATTTGCGCTTGCAGCAAAGAAGGAATTTCTTCGCGACCCTGATGCTCTCACTTGGTGTGCCGATGATTAGCGGCGGCGATGAGGTCGGCCGAACGCAAAACGGCAATAATAATGCCTACTGTCAGGATAACGAAATCAGTTGGACAAACTGGGAGTACAGCGAGAAAGAGAAAGAACTGCTCACTTTCGTTCAGAAACTTGCTGCCATTAGAACCTCGCAACCAGTGCTTCAGCGCAGAAAGTTTTTCAAAGGTCAGATAAGAGTCGGTCCATCTCAGACCAAGGACATCATCTGGTTGAATTCCGACGGCACCGAAATGAAGCAGACTGACTGGGAAGACGAGGAGAGACGCCATCTGGCTGTCATTTTCGAAGGCGGTCATATGGAAGAAATGGATGAAGAAGGCAACGAGGTAAGCGGAGATACTCTTCTGCTCCTTTTGAATTCGCACTGGAAAGAGAAGAGCTTTCATCTTCCTCCCAGCCAGGTAGACAAATACTGGCGTATGTTCGCGCCGCAAATGATGGATAAGACTTGGAAGCTCTTGATCGAGACAACGGGGACATTGGGACCCGGTTGCTGGGAGCCTCAAACTCAATTCAAGCTTGGACCGCGGTGTATGGCGCTGTTCATGCTGCAAGATAAAGATGAAAATAGCCTGCCAGATGCTATTTAGACCAAGCGCACATCGCAGTTTCAGGCGCGCTTTACGAGGAATACGAGTATGACGCTCATGACCTACAATCAGCTTCCCGTTCCTGCATTCATGTATGGAACTGCATGGAAGAAAGATGCCACCAAAAGACTTGTGGAGTTGGCAGTCGACTCGGGTTTCACCGCCATTGATACCGCCAATCAGCTGCGTCACTACTATGAAATCGGTGTCGGAGAGGCGCTTTTGGAACTGGCCAGGAGAGGCATCAAGCGCGATTCTCTCTTCCTGCAGACAAAATTCACATCGTTGGACGGGCAAGGCGATCACACGCCCTACGATCCGCAAGCTAATCTGACCACTCAGGTGAATCAATCGATTGACAGCTCATTGCAGCATTTGCATACCGATGTACTCGACTCCTATGTGTTGCACGGACCCTATACTAGATACGGTCTGAGCGACTCGGACTGGGAAGTCTGGGCGGCTATCGAAGATCAATTCCAGAAAGGAAAGACGAAGTCTATCGGTGTAAGCAATGTCACTGCCGAGCAGCTCGCCATCCTTGTATCAAAGGCGAAGGTAAAACCGATGTTTTGCCAGAATCGTTGTTATGCAGTGCGTGGCTGGGACAGTCAAGTACGCAAAATTTGTCTGGCGGAGAATATCATCTATCAAGGTTTCTCACTTTTGACGGCTAATACCAGGGAGATGTTCGATCCATCGGTTCGTGCCATTGCTCAACGATTGGGTACGGGAGTCGAGCAAGTGATATTCAGATTCGCCATGCAAATAGGTATGTTGCCTCTGACCGGCACCTCCGACGCGCGGCATATGAAAGAAGACCTGAGTTCGGAAACACTCACACTTAGCGATGATGATATGAAATTGATCGAGAATATCGGCGTATAAAAAGCAAGTTGGAGATCGCAATGAAATTTCCCTCGAATGGGACAATGGCGGTTGGAGAAAAGTAGCCTAGCCTTTTTTCGAAGCGAGCCAATTGTCGTACGCTTCGCCCCAATATTTTAAGAACGTTTTTGCGTCGTCCGATTTTCTCCATTCTGAGAAACTCGAAGGTATTGTCGTGCGCCAAGACCAGGAATCGCTTTCGATGTGTTTTTCTTTCAAAGATGGAAGCCAGACCAGACTGTAAAAACTTTTGGTCGATACAAGAGTGTTGTATTCGAGCATTGAAGCCCTCAAAACAAACTCTTCTCTCAATTGAGGGTTTGGCTTCACAGGCTTGGCAGTTAAAAATCTTCTGAAAAGCTTATTGAATTCTCTGCCATTTCGGATATTCAGCAATTCATATATTAGTGCTGCGCACTCGACTTCTTTCATATTCAAATCCTGTTTGCGTACAAGGACTTTTGCAGCTCCGCCGTTTTCCGGTGGATGATTTTGACCCGCTGTGCCGTGCGTTGGAGTTTCATTGCTCCAGTAGATTCTTTGGCCAATACCCTCGCCTGCAAATTGTTCCACAAGCCATCTGTAGACCGTGTCTTCTCTGGCTATGTACTTGCCCATGCCGGGTCGATCTTGTAATACTCTTTCTACCTGTTTTCGACCATGGTCTAAATCCGATTTCGAAATGACAAATCTTGCCGGTGCAATTGCGTAAATCTGACGCAGGTCTTGACCGCTGGCCATTGTCAGCGTGCATCCGGTTATCGATGCGACAATCCAGATTTTGACAAGAGCTTTGACCATGAATCTATTTTGGCAGAAGATCCCCTTCTCAAAAGGCATATTGTGGCGAGTAATTTTTTCGCGTGCTTTACTTCATTTACCTGCCTTACCAGGAGGGCACGAATATGGAAAGCGCGAAATTACTTAGAGTTTTTAACAACGATTCTCCCGAGCTTGATGGCGCGAATATTCAACACACCGATATCGAATTGCTTGATTCGTATTCCAAGACGATTGTCTCGGCGCTCGACCGCGTTTCTCCAGCTGTCGTTTATATCGAAGTCAAAAAAGAAGGACGGCACGCAATGGAAAGCGGCGGCGGCTCAGGGTTTCTCTTCACGCCTGACGGTTACATCTTCACCAATAGTCACGTTGTTCATGGTGCTCAAGAAATACGGGTTTCGCTCTCTGATGGGCGCACGGTATCCGGTCGACTGGTTGGAGAAGACGAAGATACCGACCTGGCAGTCGTGCAGATCTGGGCGCCGAATATCGAACCAGTCAAATTGGGCGATTCTCAAGCACTGACTGCGGGTCAAATTGTTATTGCAATCGGCAATCCATTTGGTTTCCAGAGCACGGTCACAGCAGGAATCATTAGTGCGCTGGGTAGATCCATGCGCGCGCAATCAGGGCGTTTGATAGATAACGTGATTCAAACGGATGCCGCGCTGAATCCGGGTAATTCCGGAGGACCCTTGGTCAATTCGCGCGGCGAAGTGATTGGCGTTAACACCGCGGTCATACTTCCTGCTCAGGGCATCTGCCTTGCCGTTCCGATAAACACGGCAAAGTCAGTGGCATTTGCGCTGATGCGCGATGGTTTTGTCAGAAGAGGCTGGCTTGGTGTGGCGGCCCAGACGATTACAATGCGTACTCGTTTGGCGCGTTTTCACCAGATATTCAATAGCGGTGCCGTTCTCATCATCGGTATTGAGCCGCATTCTCCGGCGAAGCTCGCCGGTTTACGCGAGGGAGATGCGCTGGTGAGCATCAATGGTCAAACAGTCAATTCGGTCGATGACCTGCACCGATTGATGCTCACTGTAAAAACTGACACTGAAAGCGTTTTTACTGTAATCCGGCATTCTGAGTTGCTTTCAATACCGCTGAAGCCGGCATTGAAATAGACAGAAGTCAGCGATTGTTGAAATTGGAGAAGAACGAATAAACCGGCGTGTGGAAATCGTGCTGATACACAGGCTTATGTGTATCGACTTCCTGCTCTTTGACGCTTACTTTGGCTTCTTCGTGAATTTGGGCGGACTCTTGGGGTTTGAGAGTTTGCTCTGGCATAGTAATGGCTCCTGGGGAGGCAATAACGTTCTACACAAGACCTGGGGCGGTATTGCGTAAGAATTTCGCGGGGGGAGGGATTCCTGATGACAACACCATAACAAACAAATGTTGCAACATTGTTGCTCGCTGAAATGCCGCGCCTGTAACCTTTTGCGGTTTCGCCTCCGGTTTCGACCGCCGCTTGCGAGCATTAAACGGGCATTTGTCCTGTCCCAATTACAGCTCTAAGGTTTTGCCTATCTTTCTTATTCTGACTTGCGGCATTTGATTTCGGAGTTTCTTGAATTCGTCGAGGGCGTCTATAGATACTTCCAGGTGGTGCAAGTTTTTGAAAGAGCCCAGCGTATCAGCCGATTTGGCGCTAATCGGGCATCCGATCAGATAGAGAGTTTTCAGCTTTTTCAGCGGTTTGAGGAGCTTTATATTGTCGTCGTTGATACAGGCGTTGCCGCCGACTGACAAAATTTCCAGAGACGGCATTCTGGCTATCAATTTAAGGTCGTCGACTTTCAAATTGTTGTCCTCGATTCTCAAATCGACGATATTGGAGTCGGGAAGTTTTGCAACCAAAGGCTCGATGTCGCGAATGGATTTGCAGCTCAATTGCTTGAGTTTCGACCACCTTTTCATACGGGCAATCCGTCCGCCGCTCAGGTTCGTGTGAGAAATCTGCAGTTGAGTCAGTTTGGCGATGTCATCTATATAGTGGAATGAATTGTCCTCTACAGGCATCAAGAGCTTTAAGGAATCCAGTCGGCTGAAGCGAGGCAAAGCAGAAAGGACGCTCGGGTTCGATTGCATTTCGTCTATTAGTTCCAGATGCGTTATGTCGTCCGGCGCAAAGAGATTGAGAGTGTCCGGTGATTGCATGTATCGGGGCGCCAGTGCGAATATTACAGGCGCATCTTTAGGAAGCCTGATCGGACCGCGTGCAGGTACGTATCCGGATGTTTGATCGACAATTTTGCCGATTGAATTGGTTGGAAAGTTGAAATTGCGGGACTTGCCGTCGGCGCTAATCTGCGAGAAGGCTTTCGACGGAGTGTCCGCAGGCGGCTTCACTTCATGCGCTTTTGGTGAAGTTATGGCACTGTCGATCGGTTGATTCTCCCTTGCCTTGGCGTCCGGCGAAGGCGGTATATTGACCATGCGACTGGTAAACAGTCCAAGTAAGAATGCCGCTATGGCCAAGAGCGAAACGATGAGATTTTGCGAGTCGAAGACCTTAGCGTCTGTTTTCTCTGCGATTGATTTGGGTGGTGCCTGATAGGAAGTTGAGTCCGTCGGATATCCGCTTTCGCTCAAGACTTGGTCCAGCTGCACGAGATCATGTGTCAATAACTGAGCGTTCTGATACCGTTTGTCCGGTTCTTTTTCAAGCAAGCGAGATACTAGCCGTTCAATTTCGGGTGGAAAAACAATACCCAGGGAAGCTTCTTTCAAGCTGAGCGGTTTATCCGATTGGTGCTTCATCATAGTCGACAAGGCGTTTTCACCGATAATCGGAGGGGCGCCGGTCAGCGCCTCATACATAGAGCATCCGATGGAGTAGAGGTCGGTTCTTGTATCGACCGGAATTCCCAGGCATTGTTCCGGGCTCATGTAGAGGGGGCTGCCGAAAATTTCGCCGGTGCGCGTCAATGTTTGTTGGTTGAATTCGTCGAGTCCCGTCAACTTTGCAATTCCCAGGTCGACTACTTTCACTGCGCTTATCAGTGAGCCGCTGTCGCTCTGGGCGATCATGATATTGCTCGGCTTGAGATCTCTGTGAATCACGCCACTTTCATGAGCGTATGAAAGCGCGAATCCGACTTGAATGAAAATCTTGATGACTTTCTGCAGCGGCAAGCGCCCGTTTTTTTTAATCAGGTCGGCGAGCGTTTCACCTTTCACTATTTCCATGATGAAGAACGGCTGACCATCAGGAAAAAGCCCTGATTCATGAACTTTGATCAAATTGGGGTGACTGAGACGGCCGGCCGCTTTCGCTTCATTATCGAAACGCCTCCACGAGATCTCGTCGGATTGTTTGGCGAGCACCTTGAGGGCGAACTCAGCTCCCGATTCGATGTGGCGAATGTGAAAAACACTCCCCATGCCGCCTTTGCCCAATAGACCGAGCACCCGGTATCGCTCGAGTATGATCGCGCCCTGGGCAAGATAAATGCTGCCGTCGGCGGCTACAAGATCGGTGCCTGAGGTGGGCGCTTGCGAATCGGATTGATTCCAGTTCGACATTACATTATTTTGCTAGCGAAACGTGACGCTCCATCACTTCTGCAAAGAAGTCATCGCCTTTATCGTTGATGACGATAAAGGCAGGGAAATCTTCGATCTCGATTCTGAAGACTGCTTCCATGCCAAGTTCAGGGTAGTCGATTGTTTCAACTTTCTTGATTGAGTCCTGCGCCAGTCTGGCCGCTGCACCACCGATAGTGCCGAGGTAGAAACCACCCCATCTGCCGCAGGCTTCGCGAACATTCTTGCCACGGTTGCCTTTTGCCAGAGTGATTAAGCTTGCGCCTCTGGACATGAGCAAATCAGCATAGGAATCCATGCGCCCGGCCGTCGTCGGACCGAAAGAACCGGATGCATAACCTTCCGGTGTCTTGGCGGGACCGGCGTAATAGATCGGATGCTTATATATGTAATCGGGCAGTTCTTTTCCCGATTCAATTACTTCTTTCCACTTCGCGTGCGCAATGTCGCGAGCGACGAGCATGGTGCCTGTGAGCAAGAGTCGCGTACCGGGCGGCTTTCCGGAAAGCTTTTTGCGAATTTCGTCCATTGACTCGCTGAGGTCCACTCTCAAAGACTGCTCGCCTAGATCCTTTTCTTCTGTCTCAGGAAGGAAACGAGCCGGATCTGTTTCGAGCTGTTCGAGCCACACTCCATCTTTGTCGATACGGGCCAAGATCTGCCTGTCGGCGCTGCAAGAAACGCCCAGACCGATGGGAAGGCTGGCTCCGTGGCGAGGCAAGCGGACTACTCGGACGTCGTGGCAGAAATACTTTCCACCGAATTGAGCACCAATGCCCAGGTTTCGTGTAATCTCCAGTATTTCCTTCTCCAATTCCAGGTCGCGGAAGGCTCGCCCTGATTTGTCTCCTTGCGTAGGCAGAGTGTCGAGATAATGCGTGCTGGCAAGCTTTACAGTCTTCAGCGTCATTTCGGCCGACAAGCCGCCGATTACAACGGCCAGGTGATAGGGAGGGCAGGCGGAGGTTCCCAACCCAGCTATTTTTTCGGTAAGAAGCTTCTTGAGAGATTCGGTGTTGAGCACCGATTTTGTCTCTTGATACAGATATGTTTTGTTTGCCGAGCCGCCTCCTTTTGCAATGAAAAGGAATTCGTACTTGTCGCCTGGATCTGAGTAGATTTCAATCTGGGCCGGTAAATTGCTTCCGGTATTCGATTCCTGATACATGGAGATAGGCGCCATCTGGCTGTAGCGAAGATTGCACTCGTTGTAAGTCTTCTTCACTCCCTCACTGAGAGCTTGCCCGTCGTCGGCACCGGTGAAGACCTGCTCGCCCTTGTGTGCTACGACAATGGCCGTGCCGGTATCCTGGCACATGGGTAGCGTTCCGCCGGCGGCGATGCTGGCGTTTTTCAGCAACTCCAGGGCTACGAATTTATCGTTATCGGAGGCCTCTTTGTCTTCCAGAATGCTCTTGAGCATCTCCAGGTGGCTGGTGCGCAGGAGGTGCGAAACATCTGTAAAAGCCTGTTTTGCAAGCTTTGTCAGAACCTCGGGTTTCACCATCAGGACTTTCTTTCCTTGAAAAGTCTCTTCGGAAATTCCTTCTTTGCCCAGATTTTTGTATTGAGTAGTGTCTTTTCCGAGTTGGAAAATGCTGCTCACACTGGTGGACATAGGACAACGACCTCCCTTTAATGGCGCTTGCCGGCGCTTATTTGTCTGCTTTCAGAACCACTATCGACAAAGGCGGCAATGTGATTGCGACTGAATATGGATGGCCGTGATGTTGCCATTCGTCGCTATGCAGTCCGCCAAAATTGCCCAGCCCGCTGCCACCGTATTCGGCGGCGTCGCTGTTGAGCACTTCTCTATAGAATGCGTGTGATTGAACGCCGACTCGGTAGTTGTACCGCGGAACCGGCGTGAAATTGCAGGCGATCACCACAGTGTCACCTGATTGCGACTGCCTGGAATAAGCAAGGATGCACTGATCGTGGTCCTGGCAATCGATCCAGGAGAAGCCTCGAGGATCGCAGTCCAGCTCGAACAAGGCCGGGTTTGCCTTATAAACTCTGTTCAGGTCTGATACCCAGCGTTGCATGCCGGCGTGAAGTGGGTATTCGAGCAAATGCCAGTCAAGGCTCTGAGCGTCATTCCACTCGATCCATTGCCCGAATTCTCCGCCCATGAACAAAAGTTTCTTGCCCGGCAGAGTCCATTGATAGCCGAGCAGCAAGCGAAGGTTGGCGAATTTCTGCCAGTGATCGCCAGGCATTTTGTTCAAGAGCGAGCACTTGCCGTGCACGACTTCATCATGCGAAAGCGGCATGACAAAATTTTCCGAAAATTGATAAAGTCCGCGGAAGGTGAGATTGTTGTGGTGGTAGCGACGATAAATCGGATCAAGCGCCATATACTTGAGCGTGTCGTTCATCCAGCCCATATCCCATTTCAGACCGAAGCCGAGACCGCCGAGATACGTGGGTCTGGCAACTTGCGGCCATGCCGTTGATTCTTCGGCAATCATGAGAGCATGGTTGTAATTGCTGTAGACAACCTCATTCAAGGTGCGAAGCAGTGAAATCGCCTCCAGGTTTTCCCTGCCGCCGTAATCGTTGGCCACCCACTCGCCGTCCTTACGCGCGTAGTTGAGGTAGAGCATCGAAGCAACAGCATCGACGCGCAAACCGTCGATGTGATATTTGTCGAACCAGAAAAGCGCATTGCTGATGAGGAAATTTCTTACTTCGTGCCGACCGAAATTGAAAACATATGTGCCCCATTCGTGGTGCATGCCCTGGCGAGGATCGGCATGCTCGTAGAGGTGAGAGCCATCGAAAAGTCCCAATCCATGCCCGTCTTTCGGGAAGTGAGCGGGCACCCAGTCGAGAATTACACCGATTCCGGCCTGGTGCAATTTGTCGACGAGGAACATGAAATCCTCTGGCGACCCGAACCGGCTGGTGGTGGCAAAGTAACCTGTGATTTGATAGCCCCACGACATATCGAGCGGGTGTTCGGCGACAGGCAGGAATTCCACGTGCGTGAAGCCTGTTTTTTCCAGATAGGCTACGAGTTTGTCGGCTAGTTCTCTGTACGTGAGCCAGCGATTGTTCTCTTCGGGCACAAGCATCCATGAGCCCAGGTGCACTTCATATATGGAGATGGGAGCATCCAGAGAGTTGCGCTTCTTGCGCTCTTTAACCCACGACTCGTCATTCCATTTATATTTGTCCAGGTCATAGACAATCGATGCTGTCTTCGGTCTGACTTCGCTGTAGAAACCGAAGGGGTCAGTCTTCTCATTGCCGCCGGCATCTGATGAGATGTGGAATTTGTACAATGTCCCTTCGTGCAAACCCGGGATGAATAGAGTCCAGACACCGGACTGGCTCATCTGCGACATCTTGTTTGCGGATGCATCCCACTTGTTGAAATCGCCGATTACCGACACCGATTTCGCATTAGGCGCCCAGACTGCGAAGTGAGTGCCTTCCTTGCCGTTGACGGTAGCCTTGTGAGCACCCATCTTTTCGTAGATTTTGTAATTTGTACCTTCACCGAACAGATGCAAATCGAACTCTGTGATGATCGGTTCCGAATCCTTTAGCTCTTTTGTAGACACTCTTCATTCTCTCTAAAAATTCCAATGCGGCTTATTTTCGCATGTAAGCCGCGCCAATAGGGGAATTGGCGTGTTTTGCCGTAATAAGGATTCACGTCAAGCAGTTGCTGTAGCCAGTACTGATGACATCGGTATCTTGATAGCGCCATCCTTTCTGTATTCGGATGCGCAGGCGGCTATGGCAGTCTTGATGGTTTCGAGCTTTTCTTTTTCCTGGGCGCGCAGAAGACCGCCTGTTCTGGGTGTGCCGGTAAAGAAAGCATGGAAAAGGTCTTCTTCTCTTTTCAAGACCCAGGTCATGGCAATTTCCTGCACTTCAACGGTTCTAAAACCTGCTTCCAGTAGGGACTTTCGCATCTCGTCATGAGCGGAGAAGCGGAAGAAGGGCGGACCGACGGGGATGGGCACGCTTGAGTCCCCGTGTTGATTGACCGAATCGACAACACGCTTGAAGGCGACCGCCTTGTCCGGGGTAGACCAGACCGTAAGGGCCAGCTTTCCTTTTGGCTTTGTGACCCGAAATGCTTCATGGAGAGCCTTCTCCGGCTGCTCGAGGTGCAAAAGACCGAAATTCATTGTCAGGAAATCGAAGCTCTGATCAGGAAATTTCAGCGCTTCGGCGTCTCCTTCTTGAAAATCGATGCCAGGGTAGAGCTGCTTGGCTCGCTCTATCATTTCAGCCGAGAAGTCAACAGCTGTCACCTGATAGCCTCGCCGTCTGGCTGCCTCTGCCACATAACCCGGACCGGTGGCGATATCCAGCAGTCTGCCCGCTTCCTTCAGACTGTCTGAACCAAGCGAATTCAGCATGGGTTCTATAGTTTGGCGGGTCAAAGAGCCGAAGTGGTCGTGATAACCGCCGGCTACGGATTCCCAGCCTTCGTGCTCGAACTCTTTGAATGTTTGATTATGCACTTTGGCATCGCTCATGTTCGGAAAACCCTTGCTGGCTTGAATTTTATGCTTTCACGGAAATTTCAGTTGCTTGGCTGATACTGGAAGAGTAGATGCCCCTCAACATCTCGGCAGTATTCGGGAACTGAAGCTGCAGATTCGGGGTCTCACATAATATAGGCAACCCCGGCAACTCGGCAAAGCAGGTAAAAATGAAGAAGCAAATTTTGTTCGTCGGCATTTACACATTGTTTCTGGTCGGCATGATCCGCAACTTCCTGCCGCTCTAGTTGCGCGCTCTGAAGTAGTACTACTTACTAGCCGATGATAAGATACTGACCTTTCCGTGGAGGATGGTCAGATGCATCAGGTGTTCTGTTCGCCCGCCCGATATATTCAGGGTCCAGACGCTACTCTGATTCTCGGACCTGAGATGGTCAAACTCGGCGTCGGCGGCAAGACTCTGGTGATTGCCAGTGCATCGGCGAAGAAATTGCTGGCTGCTCATTGGAAAGAAACTTTTGCAAAGGCTGATATCGAATATTCAGTCGAAGCATTTGCAGGCGAATGCTCTCGAAGGGAAATCGATCGCATCGTCAAAAGAGCACTTGAATTGAAGGCACAGGTTATAGTCGGTGCCGGTGGCGGGAAGGTTCTCGATGCGGCCAGGGCGGTTGCATGCCATCTCAATCTTCCCGTTGTAAATTGCCCCACTGCCGCTTCCAGCGATGCACCATGCAGCGCACTGTCGGTTGTCTATACCGATGAAGGCGAATTCGAAACATATCTTTTTTACAAGCGCAATCCTGATCTTGTCCTGGTCGATACTGCAGTAGTGGCAAAGGCTCCGCCTCGTTTGTTGAGTGCCGGAATGGGCGATGCTCTGGCCACCTGGTTCGAGGCCAAAACAGTTATTGATGCTCGAAAATTGAATCAGCTTGGTGGAGCCACCACAATCAGTGCGCAAGCACTGGCAAAACTTTGCTATGAAACGCTCATCGCCGACGGGCGT
The DNA here is from genome assembly GCA_019745505.1 of Candidatus Obscuribacterales bacterium. GTDB lineage: Bacteria > Cyanobacteriota > Vampirovibrionia > Obscuribacterales > Obscuribacteraceae > QKMZ01. The sequence goes on from JAIETE010000115.1 coordinate 17,389, forward strand.
GCGGCCCTTACTGCGGTCGAGAATGGATCCGTGACACCGGCGCTCGAGCGAATCGTCGAGGCAAACACACTCTTGTCTGGGCTTGGCTTCGAATCCGGCGGATTGGCGATCGCGCACTCCGTGCACAACGGTTTGACGACGGTTGCGGAAACCCATTCTTACATGCATGGCGAGAAGGTTGCCTTTGGTCTTTTAGTGCAATTGGTGGCAGAGGGAAAACCTCAAGCGCTTATAGATGAAGTTCTCAATTTCTCGCACAGTGTAAACTTGCCCATAACCCTGCAAGAAGTTGGATTGAAACAGCCTTCGCACGCAGTGGCGATGCAAATCGCCGAGCGCGCGGTTGCAGAAGGCGAAACCTCCCACAATGAGCCGTTCAAAGTCACCGCATCATTGATTGCCGATGCCATAATTGCGGCGGATGCAATCGGCAAACGTCATCTCGAACGGATATTGGTCGCTGCTCGCTAGGAGCCTTCCGCTTCCAGGATCTTTCTGGCTTCATGCAATTTCAGCTTGCGGGTCTTATCGACCGTCGGATAGGCCAGATTGAGTCCGCGCAGAGTATTGCCGACCAGATGCGCCACGACGAGGCGGGTGAAGGGTTTATAGTCTGCGGGCACGACGTACCATGGCGCCCATTGCGTACTGGTGGCGCTCAATGCTTCATCGTAAGCCTGAATATAGTTTTTCCAGTGTTCGCGTTCGGTGACATCGCTCATTGCAAATTTCCAGTTTTTCTCCGGTTTGTCTATCCGTTCCAAAAACCGTTTCAACTGCTCTTCTTTCGACACATGCAGGAAAATCTTCACCACGATGATGCCGTTTTCGACAAGATATTTTTCAAAGTTATTGATTTGCTCGAAGCGTTGTTTCCAGAGATTTTTGATATTGATTGTCGGCGGCAGCTTTTGACGCACAATCAATTCGGGATGCACTCTGGTGATTAAAACCTCTTCGTAGTAGGAGCGGTTGAAAATGCCGATTCGACCTTTCTCAGGCAGTGCCTTGGCACAGCGCCAGAGATAATCGTGATCGAGCTCTTCGTCTGAAGGTGGTTTGAAACTGGTGACCTGGCAACCTTGCGGATTGAGCCCGGACATGACGTGTTTGATCGTGCCGTCTTTTCCTGCTGCATCCATTGCTTGAATGATGATGAGCAGTCCGTAAATGTCTTGCGCGTAGAGCTTATCCTGCAATTCCGCAAGCTCGACGATGCCGTCAGAGAGCATCTCGCGCGCATTCACTTTGTTGAGACTGGCCGGTCTGAATCCAGGATCGTAGTCCTTATTGAGCGAGATCTTTTTACCGGGCGGCACCAAAATCTTTTTGAGGAGTTTCTGCTCGTCGGACTTTTTCATAGCTTCAATTCCTCATTGCTCTAATTTTTTTGCAGGCGTCAATACGACCAGCGCATCAAGGCTGCACCCGCGCTGAATCCGGCACCTACAGATGCAAACAATACAAGCGAATCTTTCTTGAGGCGTCCGTCAGCCAATGCGGATTGCAACGCAAGAGGAAGTGTTCCTGCAGTTGTGTTGCCGAACTCGTCGATGTTTACCACCACTTTGTCCATATCGATGCCGATGCGTTCGGCGGAGTAAGTGATAATGCGGAGGTTTGCTTGGTGTGGAACGAATAAGTCCACATCCTTGCCGGTCAGTCCGTTGCGTTCCAGAAGCTTCAAGCAGAGATCGGACATTTTTCTGGTGGCAAATTTGAAGACGACCTGCCCGTCCTGATGGACGAAGTGCATTCGCTTTTCAATCGTATCGGCGGACGTCGGGTTGCGGCTGCCGCCTCCGGGCAAGCAGAGTGCCGGTCCGCCGGATCCGTCCACTTCATAAATGTAGTCGATCATTCCCGGCGCCTCACCGTCTGTGGTGCGCTGTACGACAGCAGCTCCGCCGCCGTCACCGAAGATGATGCAGGTGGTGCGGTCGGTATAATCAATAATGGACGACATGACGTCCAAGCCGATTACAAGAACATTTTTGTGCGCACCGGTGGTGACAAACTGACATGCGACTTGAAGCGCATAGAGGAATCCCGAGCATGCAATCGAGATGTCGAAGCCCCATGCGCCAGTCGCCCCTATCTTGTCTTGCACGAGACAGGCGGTTGCCGGCAGTATCATATCCGGTGTTATGGTGGCAACGATAATGAGTTCTATGTCGGTAGGTTTGAGCCCGGCTTTTTCAATGGCTTGAATAGCCGCTTCGGCGGCCAGGTCTGAAGTGGCAACACCCTTTTCAGCCAGGTGCCGTTGTTTGATTCCGGTCCTTTCCGTAATCCATTGATCGGAAGTGTCGACCATTTTTTCCAGGTCATTATTGGTGAGCAGACCTGGTGGAACGGCTGTTCCGACCGAAACGATTTTTGCGGCGTATGGACTCTTAAAAGCAGGTGCCATTTCTTACCTCGGAACGCATTCTTCAGGCTCTTTGAAAGGGTCGCTCGACGCGGCAAAGTAAGTGCCCGCTAAGCAACTGGGTCATCTATTTTAGGGGATCAAGCCTGCCCTTTAATCACTTTGCGACGCCGACTTCACACGTCGTCCACAAAACCCTTTCCAATCCGCCGAAAAAAGTTTGTCTTTCCCTCACCGGTGCTGCAAAAAGCAAATATGCGGCCCGTTTGTAAGGGCCGCAATACTTTGAGTCGCTCCCAGTCGCTTTTGACTGACCGTTCGTTCAATATTTCCTGTAACTATGCACTGCGCCAATTAAGGCTTTCCGGCATCAAGCTGCTGGTCTGTATTCGCGTACTGAGCGAGGTTTTGGGAATGTGAACGTCCGGATTTGCTTTGGTGTGCTCGATTTCCGGGGCGGTCATCTTATTGTGGATATATCCGGATAGGACGCCGACGCCCAATCCAACCAACTTGGCATAAGGGCTGCCTCCGGAAAGGACATATTTGCCGAGCATACTGTAGCCGGCCCAGCCGCCTACGGTCATTCCTGCGCCGACACCGAGGCTCTTCAGTCCGTTGAAGATGCTCTTGGCTCGCAGGTCTTGCTCGTTATTGTGGATGATGAATTCATCTTCTTTCTCTTCAACAAAGGCTCCACGTCTTGTTCCGTAAAGGCTGTCGTCCACTGAATATTTCTTCGCCAGTGCTTGCCAGTCTTCTAGCTTGACGTCTTTGATCAGGTCTTGGGCTTCCCGGTGTGTGACAATGTCGTCGCCTTTGGCCTTATCGAAAAGGGCAATGGCCGCGATATCAGCTTCGCTCATGGCGGGACCTCAAATTGTGCTGCAAGGGATGCTTAACAATATCTCAAGTACCAGCGGACGTCAGTGGGGAATCTACGAAATTGCCAGATTCTTCTTAATCTTTTCCGGGTCAAGCTTTTCACCGACCGGGTGACAAAGCTCCAAGATGTCTTGATATAGTGGTTTTTAACCCCGCTGTGTAATACGAAATGCCCGACATAAGCGCAAAAGAGAGAGGCAAGGCCGCATACGCTGCCGGGCGCTATCTCGAAGCCAACGATGAATACACGCTTGCCGTCGAAGAGATGGACCGCTGCGGCGCGTCGATTCTTGAAAAATTGGCTTGCGCTGCCGATCAAGGACGTGTTTTGCGTCGGCTGGGGCGTTATGAAAACGCCGAGTCCTCATTGAAAGCGGCTTTGGATACACTTTCCGGGCCGAATTCCGAAGGTGATTTGTGGAAAGCTACAGCTCTTGAGGAGTTGGGACTAGTCTACATCGAGCAGGCGCGCTTCGACGAAGCCGAAAATGCCTTACAGGAGGCGCTTTCGATAAGAAATGCCAGGCTGGACGAGAATCATGCCGACATGGCCGAGTCGTTCAATGATCTAGGACTGCTTGCCTGGAGCCGGGGCGAAGACGCCAAGGCTCTGGAGTTCTACTTACGGGCTTTGAGCATGCGCCGCCAGTCCGTTGGTGAAGCGGATGCCGCATACGCTGAGACTCTCGATAATCTGGGCGCTCTCTATCAGCGCACCGATCGCCTCGATGACGCTGAAAAGGCACACGCCGAAGCGCTTTCCATCCGTGAGGCTGCTTTGGGACCGGAACATCCAGAGGTTGGCTACAGCCTTGTCAATCTTGCCGAGGTCAACAGGCGCAAAGATAGACCCAGGCAAGTTCAACAACTTTTGGAGCGCGCCATTCAGATTTGGACTAAATCCCTGGGTGAAGAACATCACCATCTGGCCGTTGCCATAAACAATTTAGGTGGATACTACCTGGAACTGGAAAAATTCGACCAAGCCGCACCCCTCTTCGAGCGAGCCCTGAGGATTCTGGAGAATGCACTTGGCGCAACGAACCCGGCATTGATTATCCACGTGTATAACCTTTCTACTGTATATAAGGTTCAGCGCCGCATTAAGGAAGCCATGGAATTAGAGGAGCGCGCTCAAGCTCTCATATTGAAGAAGCTGAGCAAAGAGGGCAATTCCGGAACCCAAAATCTACTTTTGCACGCGCACAGTCTGCAAGTCGATAATCAGTACGAGAAAGCCCATGGATATTTGCTTCAGGCTCTGGAGATTGCGGAAGAAGAATTCGGCAAGGGCAGTTTGCGAGCAGCGCATATTCTTGATTTCCTCGGAACGAACAGTCTGAAAATGAAAGACCCGAATAGCTCTGTGCAGTATTTCACTCGCAGCCTGGCGATCAAGAAGAGTCAATTGCCGGCTCAACACGAAGATATCGCAGCCACAGAGCAGAATCTCAAATTCCTAGCTGCCTTGAAGGGTGATAAGACCGCAATGAATATGTTCTTTCCGCCGGATGAGAGTTTGAACTAGCTGCCAGCCTGAATGGTTGCAAAAGATCCAGGGGTTTTTCCTGTGGTTTTTGTTTCTCTGAGATTCAAAAATAGTATTCAGGAATCAGTATTTTTGATTACTACAGTAAAGCCGCAGGAGAGCAGCCATGTCCAATGGTCGTTCGCGAAATCGCTTCGCTCATATTCTCAGATTTCTATATTTCACAATGTCGGCTTGCAGCCTCGTCTGGATGCTGGCCAATTACGGCGGCGTCAATTTCGTGTCGACAATGATTCTCTTGCCTGCATTCGGCTACTTAGCCTTGCATCTGATTTCATTGATCAACCTTGTGAAAAAAGACAAATTCCTGGTGGGCAGCTCTGTAGACGTACTCAGTCTCGGTGCTCAAAGATTCATTCACCGAGTCGGTCTGGTATTGCCGATCCCTATTCTTCTTTATGTTGCCGCTTTCGGTTTTTGTGTATCGACTTACAACGAAGCCGACGCCAATACTACTGCTCGAGTCAATGATTTTGCATCATGCGAGCAAGCTATTTTCGGAAAGTCGGTTATCTGGAACTATTTGAGTGATCGGTCGATCTGTCGATATCCTGCAGTCGTGCCGGTTGCCGAACCGCTTGCTGCCGACGACAGTATGCGCTCCGGTGTCGATTTTCAGCCTTATATGAAGGATATGCAAAGAAGAATCAGGCGCGCTTGGTTCCCTCCTACGTGCAGCAACAGCGAATGCGCCAAAGTAAAGTTCAAAGTTGACAAATATGGCTATGTATCCGAACTGGAATTGGTCAGACAATCATCGTCTGGATTCGCAGATGATGCTGCTTTGAATGCCGTTCGGAACGCACACCCATTTAAACCGCTTCCTGAAGGCTCGCCCTCGAAAGTAGATGTTGAATTTTCCTTTGACTACAACGTATTTACTGAAAGCAAAAACGACGCTTTCACATCAGCTGCTTATTCCGGAATTCAAATTGATCCGATTGGCAATTAGTTGGTTGACGTAATCTTCTTGAGGGTGGCAATCGCCTCAGTCACGTGTTTTTCTCCTTCCATCTGAGAATTGAAGACGTGTTTGACGATGCCGCCCTTGTCGATGACATAGGTCACTCTGCCAGGAATGATGCCCATAGTCGTCGGTACTCCGTAGGTTTTTCTCAGTTGACCGCCTTCGTCCGACAGCAGCGTATAGGGCAATTTGTGATGCTCCGCAAAGCCTTTGTGCGACTGTTCTGAATCCGAACTCACGCCGATGACTTCTGCGCCGAGGTCTTTGAAAACCTGAAATTGATCGCGAAATGCACATGCTTCCTTGGTGCAAACCGAGGTCTCGTCTTTGGGATAGAAGAAAAGAACAACGGATTTTTTGCCCCTGAATTGCAAGAGAGTGACTGTTTTGCCCTCACCGGATTTGAGGGTGAAGTCGGGCGCGGCGTCGCCTACTTTGACTGCCTGAGACTTTGTTTGTTTCACCTTGTTTTCCTCTTTTGCACCGGCATCAGCCGTCGCGCTGGTGAGCAGCAAGAAGGACGCGAGAAGGGGCAGTGAGAGGTTTTTGAAACTAGTCATTGAAGAAACACCGTATATAGGAATAGTCCATCATCGCAGATTTCAACACTAACTGGCCACTGTTTCTACTGCCGCTTCAAAATCCTCAATCAAAGCTTGAGCCGCTCTTCTTCCGGAAGACAGGGCACCTTGAATTGAGCTGGTGTCTCTGTGATCGCCGCAGGCGTAAATTCGCTTTTCGATGCGTGCGGCTTTCTCAACTTCTGTGAGCGCCGGAGCCGTGTAATCAGGCAGTCCGTGCTTGATATTGTATGTGCGCAGATGTCTCCAGTTCTGGACTTCCTTTCCATACCAACCTTGAAGCTGATCTTTCACAGCTTTGAGCAATCCTGAATCAGGCAAGTCATCCCTTCCCACCACGCTGACACTGATCAGGTGCTTGCCGGTTGGTGCGTATGATTCGTTGACATTGCTGGGAACGCAGAGATTGTTGATAAGCTCTGAGGCTTCTCCGTTCAGAACCAGAATCGGTTCTGACATCGGTGCCTTATCGGCAGCAAAATAGAGGCAGCGCACCGAACGCATCGAGGCGACCATCGGTCGGCTCAAAAGCCTTGCCGCTTCCGGCCCTTCCGTTGCGACTACGACAGCGTCCGTTTGCAGCACCGCACCGTCTTCCAATATCACTGAATTGTCCTCAACGCTCGCCACTCGGCAATTGAATTGGATTTTCGATAAACCTACTTTCCGGGCAAGCTGATTGGAAATGGCCCCCATTCCACCGGTTGGAATGGCGGTATCGCCGGTGGCGAACATACGAAAAGTAAAATCAAACATCTTGCTCGATGTTGAAAGGGTCCTGTCGAAAAACACGCCACCGAAGAAAGGACGAAAGAAGCGATCTATTATGTTGTTTGAAAAACCGAAACTGCGGAGTCTCTCCAGGGTGCTCTGCTCTTTTCTCTCAAACAGCGATTTGAGTGAACCGGACGTGACATTCTGACGCAAATTGTTGATCAGCAATTTGTCCTTCAGTGTTCCTATCGGATTGAAAACCGATTTCAAGCAATCCGAAGGTCTGCGCCAGGGATCAGCGACAGTATGAAATTCACCTTTGTAGCGCACCATCGCTCCCGGGATAAAGGGTTTCAGTTTCAGTTCGTCAAAATCAAGCAATTCGCGTGCGTCTGGATATGCAGTCAATAAGACCTGAAATCCTCGGTCAAGAACGAATCCGTCGACAATGTCCGAGCGAACTCGTCCTCCTACGTCATCGGACGATTCCAGGATAGTGAAGTCTATGCCTGCTTTCTTCAAGTGATAAGCGCAGGCAAGTCCAGACAGTCCTGCTCCGATGATTACCGCGTGAGTTGGTCGATTCATTCTCAAATTCCGTATATTCATGACTCCCTCCGCCCTTGCCGGCCAGTTCAAACTGCCGGGCCTGGGTTACCATTCTCAAGCTTAGATTTTACACGTGAACAAGGTGTGAACTCATAGCCAGTGTGCGATTGCGGACTTTTGCCCTGATTTGCCGGATTATGGTTGCACCCTAAAGTCCTCAGCTAAAATAAGGCATGGCAAAAATTCTAGTAGTCGAAGATGACGCGGACCTTGCAGAGGTCTTGCGCATAACGCTATCCAACAAAGGACATTCGGTCAAAGCTCTGAGTGGAGGGAAGGATGCGTTGCCGATGCTGCGCGCCTATAAATATGATCTCATAATTTTGGACTGGATGATGCCGGATGTCAGTGGCGTTGATGTTCTAAAAGGTTTCAGGGAAAGCGGCGGCAAAACCCCCATTCTCATGCTCACTGCCAAAACCACCATAGACGACAAAGAGAAAGCCCTTGATCTTGGCGCCGATGATTATTTGACAAAGCCTTTTCATTCGCGCGAGTTATTGGCGCGTGTGCGCGCTCTTTTGCGCAGACCACAGTCAATGGCTCAGACAATTCTCAAAGCTGGCGATCTGGAACTTGATCCTGTCAGTTGCACAGTTTTGAAAGGCGGTAAACCTCTCAAATTGCGCCCGAAAGTTTACAGCATGCTGGAATTTTTCATGCGCCACCCTAATCAAGTTTTCAGTCCGGAAGCGATCCTGGATCGTGTCTGGATGGACGACGCCACCGCTTCTCCCGATACTGTGCGCACCCACATTAAACTCTTGCGCCGCTCAATAGACAGTTCTGCGGAAGAGTCTTTTATTGAGAACGTTCGTAATCGCGGCTACTTGATGCGAATCGCCGGGGCATCAAGTGAGGATTTGCAAAACTTGCAATAGCGGACAAGCTTAGCTGAATATTTCAAACCAGAAAGACGAACCTTCACCAACAACGCTGGAAACTCCGATGTTTCCGCCATGCAGTTCTACAATTGCTTTGGAGATTGCCAGTCCCAGCCCGGAGCCGCCTTTCTTTCTCGTGTCCGATGAGTCCAGTTGCTGAAAGCGAACGAATAATTTATCCATCTGTTCGCTGGGAATGCCAGGACCGTTGTCGCTCACTGAAAATCGAATGGTATCGCGGGCGGGGGCTTCCAGCGTGATAATCACACGACTGTTGGGGGGTGAAAATTTGATGGCATTGGCGGTCAAATTGCTGAGCACTTGAATGATTCTATCTTGATCGGCAAATACTTCGTGGTGAGGCATGATCCGCGAAACCAACTGCACACCTTTTGTTTCCGCCATCGCTTGAAGTTCGTTAATCACCGAATCGACTGTATTTCCGGGGTCGAAATTAGCAAGACTCAGTTTGAATTTACCGGCTTCCAGTTTCTTCCAGTCAAGAATATCGTTGATGAGGCGCATCAGCCTTGTGGAATTGTCAACGGCGATTTTTATCAGGCGCATGACCTGAGCATTGACCCGACCTGCGGTTCCGTCCTCGATAGCGGTGAGGGCTCCGTGTATGGATGACAGAGGCGTTCGCAATTCGTGGGAAATGACCGAATAGAATTCCTGGACCCTGCGCTCCGAGTCGATGCGCGCGGTAACATCGTTTTGAACGCCGACAAAATTGATCACTCGTCCATGATCGTCTCTGACGGGCGATATGGTCAGTTCATTCCAGAAAAGAGCGCCATTCCTTTTATAGTTTTTCAAAATGGTCGTGATCGGCATCTCTTTGTTGATCGCCTCACGAATCTCTTTGACTGCTACCTGCTCTCTGTCGTCGCGTTGTAAAAAGCGGCAATTGCGGCCGATGATCTGCTCGGTTGCATAACCGGTCAACTGAGAAAAGGCGGGATTGGCGTAAATGATTGGATTGTCTGCGCGCGATGGATCGGTGATAACAATTCCATTTCTGGCACACTCTACGGCTCTGAAAAGAATCGCCAGATGGTCGCTGCGCCCGGGTAAAAAGTCGCTGTGATGATTTTCAACGATTGCAGGACTTTTCAATTCGATGTCTTTTTCGTCCGGCAACTTGATCATTTCCTGTTTATGCGTGATTCTGCGATGATGTCGACTGCACTGTTTGGGGCTGCTCTAATTGAGCTCGTGCTTCAAGGCTGACTCTAAGTCCGGATAGTCGAACTTGAATCCAGAATTAACAAGCTTCGTCGCGCTCACGCGGTTGCTGGACAAAAGCAATTCTTCGCCCATCTCACCGAAAAGCACTTTGACTCCCATTTCCGGAACCGGGAAAAATGCCGGGCGATGAATAACTTTCGCCAGCTTCTTTGTGAAGTCCGCGTTGGTCTCGGGTGTCGGTGCAACCAGATTGACCGGACCGCTAACATTGCCCTCGGTCGCCAAATATATGAATGCTTTTGCGGCATCGTCCAGGTCAATCCAACTCATATATTGTTTGCCGTTGCCTAAGGGGCCTCCGGCTCCCATGAGAAATGGAGGCAACATCATCTTGAGAGCGCCTCCTTCTTTGCTCAATACGACACCGAGCCGGGCGTGTACGACACGCAGACCTTTGGATTCGGCAATTCTGGTCGCGTCTTCCCAGTCACGGCATACGGCAGCCAGAAATCCTTTTCCGGACTTGCTTTCCTCGGTCAAAACCTCGGCTCCCCGATCGCCGTAATATCCGATGGCTGATGCACTGACAAGAGCACGCGGAGGATTGTCCAATGAGGCCAGTGCGCCTGCGATGAGCTTGGTGCCATTGACGCGGCTCTGTTTGATCTTCATCTTCTGCTCGGACGACCAGCGTTTGGATGCGATGTTCTCACCGGCCAGGTGAATGACTGCATCAACGCCTTCGAAAGCTTTGGCATCAATCTTGTCGGTTTCCGGATCCCACGAGAATTCGTTTTCCGAATTTCGCACTCTGCGGACGAGCTTGACTACTTTATGCCCGGTAGCTTCCAACTCGGCTGTAATTTTCTTGCCCACAAGACCTGTGGAGCCTGTAACAGCGATTTTCATCACGCACCTCCGAACTAAAGATGCCGCTAAGCGGCCACCTAATATGTTAGTACATCTCATAAATGAACACTGCGTGAACCATCTTCAAAACGCGGCGGTTTGTCTGAACTGAGTTTTGTACAAACGGTTGTATAATCCGTCCGAGCGTATCAAATCTTCGTGCGTGCCCCATTCCACTAGGCGGCCGTCATCGACCACGAGAATCAAGTCGGCCTGAACGATGGTCGACAATCGATGGGCGATAACCAGGCTGGTGCGACCTTTGATGAGAGGCGTGAGGGCATCCTGTATCAGCGCCTCATTTTCTGAGTCCAGAGAAGAGGTCGCTTCATCAAGAATGAGGATTTGAGGATTTTTCAGAAGCACGCGAGCAATCGCCAGGCGTTGTCTTTCACCACCGCTCAGCTTGTGACCGCGCTCACCGACAGTGGTGTCATATTTGTTCTCCAGATTCTCGATGAAGTCGTGGATATTCGCAGCCTTGCAAGCGGCGATCACTTCCTGCATGGTTGCCGTGGGCTTGGCATAGGCGAGATTATTGAAAATCGTATCGTGGAAGAGGTAGGTCTCCTGAGTAACAATGCCGATATTCTCTCGCAGAGACGCCAAACTAACTTCTCTTACGTCTTGACCGTCAATCGTTATCGTCCCTTCCTGCTGCAGGTAGAAACGCGGCAAGAGCATGCTTATCGTCGTTTTGCCGGCGCCTGAGGGGCCAACGAGCGCCGCCATCTGCCCCGGCTTCACACAGAAGGAAACATCGACGATGGCTTGCCTTCCGCTGGGATAAGCAAAACTGACGTGTTCGAATTTGATCTCCGCAACTTTGGCGTTGAGCTTCGGCAAATTTGGATCGTCCTTTTCTTCATCCATGTCGAGATAATCGAAGATGCGCTCAAATACTGCCAGTGCGCTCATGACCTGGATTTGCACTCCGGCCAGAGAAGCGACAGGCGTATAGAGACGACCGAGAAGGGAAACAAACGTGACCACCAAGCCTACAGTTATGCCGGAATGTATGCACAACCATCCGCCGTAGAGCCAGATCAATGCTGGTCCCAGCACCACCATTGCACTGATCAAAGCCATAAACCAGCGACCGACCATCGCCAGTTTTATTTCGGATTTCATCAGTTCGTTGCCCAGTCGGTTGTATCGATCGTATTCGAAGATTTCGCGGTTGAACGACTTGAGCAGAACGATTCCCGACACCGACAATGTTTCTTGTCCGATAGCCTGCATTTCATCACGTTTTTCACGGGTAGCTTTGCGAATTTCATACATCCGCCTGCCTACCGGCCAGAGTGGTGCCACCATAAATGGAAGCACCGCCAGTGACATCAGCGAAAGTCGCCAGTCAAGAAAAAATATTGTTGCCAGGGTGGTGACGATCACGCAAATATTTATCAAAATCATCACCAACGTACCGGACACCAATCCATCGATACTGTCTACATCATTGGTGACGCGGTTGATGACTTCACCGGTCTTGGTGCTGGTAAAAAAGTCCAGCGGCATTTTGTGCATGTGAGTCATCAACTGCAGACGAAGATCACGCATGATGCTCTCGCCGATGAAAGAGTTCATATATCCCTGCAAGGCGCTAATCCCGGAAGACGCAACCGCAGATAAGGCCATGATGCCCACGATAATAAGAACTGATTGAAAGTTTCCAGAAGGAATCGCCTTGTCAATCAGATTCATTGTCAGTACAGGCGGCAATATTCCCAGCACTGCCACTAATATGATGCAGCTGATAACTATCGACTCTTGCTTCCAATATGGCAGAAAGAGACGACCGAGGCGTTTCCAATTAACCGCCTTTTGCACTTTTGGGCGTTTCGGGTCGAACATATTCGACCACATCAAGTGAACAGGAGGAGCACCGCTAAACATCTATGAACCCATGCCGAAAGCTGAGTGAATGGGTTCTATTATTAACTGTTTTGGCTTGGAATTGCCGAATTTTGCCACTGGCTAAGACTTATTGGCTTTCAAAACATTAAGATGTCAAGCGGATTGGTGTGTTTTGGGGTAATATATCTGAAAACGTCCTTAAACCTGGAGTCTGCGTGCCTCTCCGGTCGGCAACATCGAATTTTTTACCACGTCTACGCATCACCGCTGTGATGCTGTTTCTCGGCACTGCGAATCTCTTTTCGATGCCGCAAGCGATAGCCGGAGCGCTAGAAGATGGTGTCGAGCAGTATTACTACAAGCGATTTCACACCGCTGCCATGTTTTTCGAGGAAGCCTGCGCAAAAGACCCCATGAACTGGAAACCCCACTTCTACCTGGCGCGCACACTCGAGCAATTGAGAGAGTACGAAGCGGCAAAGGCTGAATTCGAGTATTGCTTTCGCCTCAACCCCTTCAGCAAAGAAGGACGACTGGCAAAGCAGGCCGTGCTTGACCTGGCCTCAGACCGCGAGCGCCGCAAGCATATAGCTGATGACCCGATGATAGTTCAGCAGGCATTGCGGCTCTTGAATGCGCAATCGGCAGATCTGAAGGGGCGCATCCGCGCCGACGCCAACAGGCTTGCCAATGAACGAATGAGGATTGCTGCCGAACGGCTGAATATGCGAGTGGAAACAAACCCCAATCGCTACAGGCGCTGGTACTATCGTCCTGATGAGGAGGTCAGTAATCGTGCTTATGTTCAGAGCAGTTGGCATCGCAACGACGCGATGAGGGAAGCGGCATTGGCACGAATCGAAGCGACTCGTCGAGCCGCGGAGATTCAGAAGTCGTCCAACAATTTGAAATTGCTGATTGCCGATCCAAGCAATAAGCCCGGCTCCGCCAAGCTGCGGGCGCTGGGTACCAACTTGTACGTCCGGTTTTACGGCTCGCCGGAGCGGGATGATATTCCCGGCGAGGACAAGCCGTTGGAGCTCAGAGCCCGGGCCGGTCTGCTTTCCGACCTCAATTTGAAGACCTCCAATCCCATACGTGAGGCGCTCAACGGCATGGGCTTTGCGACGCCTACCAAATCATCGCTTAAGACATCTTCTCCCTCGAAGCCTGCTGTGCGCAGAGATCCTCGTGCTTACCATCATTTTGGTGAATGGTAATTCTGCACTTTGACGGGGTGAAAAAAAATTACCAACATGATTCAATTCACTTGATAGAGTTGCGCTATTGGAGAACCTGACAATGAAAAGAATGCCGCTTGCCGATTTGTCAATTTTTCTCGCGCCGCCCCTGGCTGTGGCGTTTTCATTTCTTATATCCGGTGCAACCGGCATTGCCGCCGAGAATCACAAGCCTTGTTGCAAGACCAGCTCTGTATCGGACGTTTTCATCGATGACGAGACTTGCCGCAAATTGCAGCCGGGTCGCCTTGAGACAGCCCGCCAAATTAAGGACCAAGCTGATGCATTCATCTTGAAAGGGCGCCAATTGAGTTTGAAGTTGAACGCTCACATCGTGCAAGCGGAAAAGCTCAAAAGCGAAGCGCTTCTGCTCCAGAAAGAAGCCGGTCTTATATTAATCGCACAGCAGTCTGCGCCCGCCGACGGTGCAACATCGACAGAAACGAAGGCTTCTGGTACTGCTGGTGGTGCAGCAGCCACAAGTCCCGCTGCCGAGCAGAAAGCGGGTGAGCCCGCCAAGGAGGAAAAACTGACTGGGCGAGCGTCAACTCTCCAGACGATGCCGATGCCCAATATTCCCCTTATCAAACTGAAGGGACCGCAACTGCAGCAAGCAATCAAGCAGTACAACACGGATGTGGAGCAATTCAAAATTCACGCTGCTGATTACAACAAGCACTACAATCTGTTCAAATCTCAAATTGGTGAATGCCACGCAGCAAGATCAGCATTCGACGATCTGCATAAGAAGTACGAAATGCACTGCACTGCCTATCACCTCAACAACATTCCGCCGCCCCGATTGTGTCCTCCCATGGCTGGAAGCGTTGCAGAAGCCAATAGCATCGCCAATCAGCTCAGAAGCGATCAAATGCGGGCTTTGCGAGCGGAAGGTCAGCTCAGGCAAGAAGAAGGCCGGCTGAGAGAATTGGAAGGCATGCAAAGTACCGCAGATGCACTTGTTGTGAAGGGTGCCGAAAGAGATCGCCGGGAAAGGGAAATTGCCGGAATGTTTGGTCGATTGAGACAAGAGTATGACCTTTTGGAGATTGAGAGAAAGACAATCGAGCACAGCAAAGGCGGCAAGGCTTCGGCCCCCGTTGCGCGACCTTATGTGAGCGGCAAAATCAAAAAAGGCAAGTAGTGAAAACTGCTGGAAAATCGGTCAGAATATGAGGGCGGTGCGCAGCATCGCCCTTTCAATTAGGGAGTGATATTTCGTGAGCAGCTCAAACAGAGTAGAGACAAAGCTTATTCATGCCGGCGAATTGCGCCCGCGAGTGGCAGGCGCGGTCAACCTGCCTATTTTTCAGTCGGCGACATATGAATACGGCGGCGAAGATGATTACAACGACATTCGCTACATTCGTTTGAACAACACTCCAAACCATACTGTATTAGGTGCAAAACTGGCGGCAATCGAAGGTGCGGAAGCAGCCATGGTGGCCGCCAGCGGAATGGCGGCGATTTCGACTGCACTGCTCAGCATATTGAGCAAAGGCGACCATCTTTTGATTCAAGATTGTCTCTATGGCGGCACTCATGATTTCGTCACCAAAGACCTTCCTTGTTTGGGAATCGATTTTGATTTCATAGATCCATGCGATCCTGATTCATGGGCGAAAAAAATTCGCAAAGAAACAAAAGCCATTTATGTTGAAACGATCGCCAATCCTCTGATGGGCGTTCCGGAATTGGCAGCAATTGTCGATTTTGCGCGCAGTCATAAGATCATCTCGATTATCGATAATACTTTCGCCAGTCCGATCAATTTCCGACCTGCTGAGTTCGGTTTTGATCTTTCCGTGCACAGTTGCACGAAATATCTGAACGGACACTCTGATATCGTCGGTGGTGCGTGTATAGGAAAAGAGATACTGGTCAAGAACGTTACGAGAAAACTCAATCATCTTGGCGGCACAATGGATCCTCATGCCGCATTTCTCTTGCACAGAGGAATGAAAACCCTTTCTTTGCGAGTCAGGCACCAGAATGAGAGCGCATTGAAAATCGCTCGCTACTTAGAGCAACATTCTGCAATTGGAAGGGTGAATTATCCCGGTCTGGAAAGTCATCCTGCACATGAGCGCGCCGGCAAGTGGTTGGACGGCTTTGGCGGCATGCTCAGTTTCGAACTGAAAGAAGAGAAGTCCGAAATTGCCGACCAGTTTCTCAAGGCTCTGCACTATCCTATTTGTGCGCCAAGCCTCGGCGGTGTCGAAAGTCTGATCACGCGACCGGCAACAACATCGCACTTGGGACTGAGTAAAGAGGACAGAAAGAAAGTCGGCATCACTGATTCTTTGATTCGCTTTTCCACCGGCATCGAGGCGACTGAAGATTTGATTGAAGATTTCGACCAGGCATTGAAGAAAATCTCCGCGACATTGACTCGTTAGGGAACATTTTTGAAGTGAGAAGATTCATTTAGCTTATGGTCTTAATTTCATATCTAAGCTCATATAACTATTTCAGCTATAGAAGCTAGATCTAAAGCCGCTTTTGGCAATGCCCGGGGAGAAAATTCCCCGTTGACAAAAACGGACTGTGCTGTATAGACTGAAAAGACGGCGGCGTTTTGCCGCCTATTAGTTCTTTGTCTGAAGTGAAAAGATAAACAAAGGTGATCGACGTGTCTCGCGCACTCCTCCAGTATCAAGATAGAAAGCAGCCGCAGGGGCTGCATCTTGTGCTGGGAGCAATTTTTGGAGTGGTGCACGATCATGAATATCTCAATCTTCAACATCGACTTTTTAGCTAAGTTTTTCAACGCAAATATTCGAGCAATCGCTGCGAACATCGCAGGTATTGCGGCGTTTTGTGCGTTTGCAACATGCCTATTTGCATTCGATGCGCTGTTCTATGCTGCAGCGGCAGTCTTCGTAGCGTTTTCGGCTGTTGCACTTACTTCGGAATTTGCCTGGGCGAAAGCGGAAGTAAGAACTTGGTGCTGTAACTCAGTGGTTAGAGTGCTGCGTTGTCGGCGCAGAGGTCGGGGGTTCGAATCCCCCCAGCATCGCCATGGGATAGGTCGTCCAGCGGCTAGGACATTGGTTTGTGAGACCGAAGACATGGGTTCGATTCCCATCCCATCCCCCATATCTGGGCGTAGCTCAACAGCAGAGCGCTCGTTTTGGAAGCGAGAGGCCGGACGGGCAGCACGTCCCGCCCAGACCAACTTAAGAGGAGTTGCAGGGGCGCATTGCATGCGCCCTCCACAGAGAAAGCAAGTTCTCCAAGACCAATTGGGAGTGTGGGTGAGTAGCAAAGCCACCTGCCTGTAAAGCAGTCGCCGCAAGGCTTCGCTGGTGCAAGTCCAGCCGCTCCCACCATGTGCCCGGGTAGTCCAACTGGCAGAGACGCTTGTCTTAGAAACAAGAGGTTAGTGGTTCAAATCCACTGCCGGGCACCATATTCCGAGGTCGTCTAATGGTAGGACACGACGCTTTGAACGTTGGAACGGTGGTTCGAATCCATCTCTCGGAGATAATTTTTGCGGAAGTTTTGCAGTTTCAGTCGAGCCTTATCACATTGCGATGAAAACGAGTGACTATGTCTGGATCAGGTGCTATGCGAATCTTTGCCTCGTTTTTTCCCTGATAGTCCATGATGTTGAGAACATGCCTTATGCTTTCCAGGCGCGCCAGTTTTTTATTGTTGGATTTGACGATTATCCATGGGCTGAAAGAAGTGTGTGTCTTGCTGAACATCAGTTCTTTGTAATGAGTATAATCGTCCCACAAATCTTGCGCCTTCTCATCGATTGCACTCAGCTTCCACTGTTTGAGCGGATTTATTCGGCGAGAGCGAAATCTGGTTAGTTGTTCGCTCTTGGAGATGGAAAACCAAAATTTGACGATAATAATTCCATCTTCATAGAGCATATGCTCATATTCGGGAACCTGCTGCATAAAGCGCTCGTATTCCCTGGTTGTGCAAAATTCGTTGACTGGTTCTACGACCGCTCGGTTATACCAGCTGCGATCGAAAAAGACGATTTCTCCGGCATTGGGCAGCTGTTTGCTGTAGCGCTGGAAATACCATTGTCCGCATTCTTCAGCCGTGGGTTTCGGCAAAGCTACAACGCGTATGGAGCGAGGGTTCAGGTGTTCGGTAAACCTGCGAATGGTTCCGCCCTTGCCGGCAGCATCGCGTCCTTCGAAAAGGATCGCCACTCTTTTGCCCTTCTCCTGCACCCACCTTTGCAGCTTTACGAGCTCTACTTGAAGGGCTACCAGCTCCTCCTCGTATTTGAGCGTCGATATGATGTCTCGGACTTTGATGTTCTTGGATTTTAGAAGCTCCATCAACCCGCGGTTGGTGTTCAGTCGACTGAGGTCTTCATGATTGAGCTGATAGGTCGCCTTCTTGATTGGCTTGCGTTTCTTCGTTGCAGTATCTGGGCCGGAAGTTTCCCTGCGCCCATCAAGCTGGCCTTCCACAAGTTCGTCGTCGATTGCTTGCTGAACGGTTACCAGATTCATCAAGGTCTGGGCAATTTGTTCATCGCTTCCATTCTCATGACCGTTTTTAGCTTTAGTCGCTTTTGTTTTGCTTTTGGTAGCGCCGGAAGCTGCTGTTTTGGACTGAGTTTTGTTGCCGTTCGAGTTTGTTGATCGCTGACGCCTCATGTGCTCCTCGCAATTTTGGTGATTCTCTTAGTATCAAAGACCGAGAATGCAAGCTGAGCAACATTCTTATGGACGATTCGATAGGGTCAATCCGGAAAAGTCCGCAAGACAAAACGACAGCGTCCGTATAAATTGCTCTTAGAGAGCTATTCTTGGCGCTGCCGTTTTGAGGTATCTAAGTGCGTTCAAGGAGTTCTTGTTCGTCCGGCTCTTAGAATAGCACCTTCAATTTTTCTCCCATCATCTTAAAGGATGATACCTGAAGGTGGCCTGCTATCTGGCGAAAGACTCGAGATATCCGCATGCCTTGCAGTGCTTGGTGACAACCGGTGATGACGGCTCCTGATTGACGCCGGCACCGTCAACTTTGGGGCTTCCCTGCACCCAGGTTGATATGTGCACGGCAGATCCGGATCTGTCGAGCAGGAAGCCATTCTCGAATGCCCCACCGCATTTTGGGCAACTATTGTCGATTATGCGCTTTTGAACATCTTCGTATCTTTGCACCTCAGTGCCAATGTCAGCGCGTTTGCTGCTGACTTCGCGCAATAGAATCATTCCGGTGACAAGCGTGTTAATGACCACAACGCAAATTATCAACGTCTTTGATGACTTCAATGAAATCATAGTTCGGCATCTCTCTTTTCGGACCTTTTCATTATATCTGTCAGCTCGCTTTGCAATAGTTTCGATTCATAAGGCTTGCCGTGACCTGCAAGCAGGCGTGTGACGTCCAGAAGAGTATATTTTTGCAAGCAAAGATTTCGCGCCCTTTTGTCCAGAGTGAACCATTCATGCCCCATTACCGGTTTGGGAAACATCGTATGCAGATTG
>JAIETE010000278.1 GCA_019745505.1 Candidatus Obscuribacterales bacterium
GAGTAGGCTGATAGGCAGTGGACCAGAACTCTCCTGTAGAAAAATCTCGAATGAAACAGAATGAACCCCAGTGATCCCGAGTGGTATCTTCGCGCCATCTGGTTATGGCGTGTTCGCGCCAGCGACTGTAGCCACCACCCGAGTTAGTGATCATCACATGATAGCGGCCATTTGAGAGCAACTGTATCTCCGGAAGAGCAGTATTCGGAGTACTGAAAAATCGTACAGGAGCTTCATCCGCAGCAGAACCGAAACGTACTTCAGCGGTCTCTGCCGTCTGAGAGTGGAAAGCAGTGGCTTTGGGAATTCTCTCTTGAAGCAAAAGAATTGTTGATTGGAATGCCGGATCACTTTCAAATCGTCTCTGCATAGGCTGATTCTTAAGCACATGAAGGAGGGAGAGAAAACTCATGCCTTGATGGTGGGCCATGTAAGACTGGACAATAGCTCTATTGTGACCGCGCGGAATTCTCGAAGTGGTGTAATCGACCGCTTCGTAGAATCCATATTTGCCGCCGAAACCTTCTTCAGTCAATCGCTGCATATTGGCACAAGCTTCCTCGGGTGTCACCATCAATGCCATAACAGTCGCATATGGCGCCACTACAAGGTCTTGAGCCAAACCGCGCTTGAGCCCCAGCCCCGGCACACCGAAGGCACGGTATTGATAGTTGAGATGCGCATCAACGGCAAAATATCCTGACTCAGAAATTCCCCAAGGAACATTGCGCTGCTTGCCATACTCAATTTGCCGCTCGATCGAAGCAAGATAAGTTTGATCGAGCAAGGTGTTTTTGTAATTGGGCATCACCAGAAGCGGCATCAAATACTCAAACATCGAGCCGGACCAGGAAAAGAGAACAGGCTTGCCACCGGCAGTGGTCAGTGACCGGCCTAGAGCAAACCAACTTTCCTGAGGCAACTGCCCTTGGGCTATGGCGACGAAATTGCATAAGCGCGCTTCGGAAGCAAGCAAATCGTAATAGCTGGCATCCACCCTTTTCTCATCGGCGTTATAGCCGATGGACAGCAATCTCTTGCTTCTGTCATAGAGAAAGTCATACTCCATGTATGACAGTTCGTCCACGTGCATCACCAGTTGATTGATGATGCCTATGCGCTCTTGAGCTCGACGGCTGGCTTCTGAAAAGAGAGTAAGGAGCTCGGTAAAACACCTAATCTCGGAAATTGGTCTATCCGCTGTACAGCTCTGCTTTACTATCGGCATCAGAGACTCGTACAGTTTAGCCAACTCACGCAAAGTAGGAATTTGCTCAATTCTGGGAATCGTTGCGGCAGCCTCTCTCAGGCCGGGAAGTGATGTCCAGGGAACCAATAGAGTCAATTCCGTGTATGCAGCGGAAATCTGACGCCTGAGAGCCTGCGCCCACCAATTAACCTCACCACCGGCAGTATCACCCAGACGAGCAATAATCTCCTGCGAGCACCTCTGCAATTGTTCTAGACAATCATGAAGACCGGAAATTGTCATTGGAGGCTCTTTCATGGTCAACTTGAGAATATCTTCCAGCTTAGCCAGCTCCGGAACAACAATCGTCTCTGCTACTTCTTGTCTGAGAACATCGAGCGTGTCCTGCAATCCCGAAAAGACTTGGTTCGATATGACAGATTCATCGAGCGCCGCCAAAAGACCGGCTTTGAGTGTTACAAGGTGGCCACCCAGGTTGCCGCTGTCAACCGTTGAAACATACAGCGGCTTGAGCGGTTTCAACGTGGTAGTGTCGTACCAGTTGTAGAGATGGCCTCTATAGCGGTCTAGCGCTCTCATCGTGACCAGAGTGCCGTAGCTGCGCTCAACCAACTCACCTAATTGTATGTATCCAAAATCGTATGCACCAAGATTGGCTAAAAGAGAAAGCCCCATGTTGGTAGGAGAAGTTCGATGCGCCACGACATGGATGGGCACTTCTTGCATGTTATCAGGCGGCAGCCAGTGATCTTCTGCAGTCACGAACGTCTCAAAGAAAGCCCAGGTTCGGCGAGCAACTCTGCTCAAGAAAACATGCTGCTCTTCAGTCAGGTTAGCCGAAGAAGGTTTTACAGGGCGGCTGAGCCACCACGCCGCAGCCGGAGACAGGCTCCAGAGCAGCAAGACCGGCGCAGCCGCCACTATGGCGCTGGGTTTCTCCAAAATCAAAAGGGCAAGAACCGCAAATGCAATCATCGGGGCGCAGGCCATCTGCCAATAGAGTCCAACAAAATCTCTGCGCTGCTGCCGATTGGAAACAGTAGACGGGTTCCACGCTAGCAGATTCTTCTTGGTCACGGTCATTCTAAATAGGGTTCGAATGATGGCGTCAAGGCTATAAACGCCCTCATATGGAAGGCAAGCAAAATTGAACATTGCCTGAGCAAAATTGCGCGCCGCAGAACTCAATGAGCCGGATACATGTTGAGCCCAGTGTACATCTTCAGACTTTCGCATTAAGTCCAGCAGGGACGAGAGAAGGGAAGGCACCAGAAGAATCGCCAGCGCGGCGGCTGTCCAGATCCATGCAGGAGCGGGTGATAGCCAGCCAGCAATCAACATCGCAGTTAACGAAGAAGGGACCAGGCTGCGCCTCAAATTGTCGATGAGCTTCCACTGAGAAAGATATGTAAGTGGATTATTCTGTCTTCTCTTGCGAGATACAGGAACACTTTCAAGCAACCAGGAGATGATTTGCCAGTCACCGCGAATCCAGCGGTGACGTCTGGCCACATCAGCACTGTATCCGGACGGGTACTCCTCATACAATTGAACATCGCTCAAAAGACCGGACCGAATATAACAACCTTCCAGAAGATCATGGCTCAGTATGCGGTTTTCTGGAAAACGAGCGCATAAGGTCTTTTCAAAAATCTCGACATCGTAAATACCCTTGCCGATGAAAGAACCTTCTCGAAAAACATCTTGATATACATCGGAAACAGCACGAGTGTATGGATCGATGCCGGCATCATTACCATGCAAGGCAGCGTATCGGGACAGATTCGTGCCGGGCAGACTGACTCCGACGCGCGGCTGCAGAATGCCATAGCCGGATGAGACCATCTTCTTTTCTTCGTCGAAATGAGGACGATTTAGAGGGTGCATCATGGCGCCGACAAATTGCCTTGCTGCATCTCGCGGCAATTGCGTATCCGTATCAAGCGTGATGACAAACTTGGTGCCGATCAGTGCATCTACATTACCTACCACAGTTGAAAAACTGTCTAGATTTCCACCCATTAGAACAGAATTGAGCGCCGCCAATTTTCCCCGTTTACGCTCATACCCCATCCAGACATTCTCAGATTTATTGAACAGTCTTGGTCTGTGAAAAAGAAAGAAGGATTTAGTGCCGTACTTCTGATTCAAATCCTCGATCTTATTGCTCGCAACCTCCACGAGCATCTCGTCTTGCGGCAGCGTCTGTAAAGAAGCATCGAGGAAATCGGTAAGAAGAGCAAAAAACAAATTGTCGTCACGATTAGCCAAGAATCTGACCTCAAGCGATTCGACAAGATCATCGATATTGCTCAGACTGGAAATCATTGTCGGCACTATTACTAGTGTCTTCTCAGTCTTTGGAATTCCGTCAGAATAATCCAGTTTTGGCAGAGGCTTCGATGGAATCAGAAGAGTGCAGATCCAATTGACGAGTGAAACCGCCAATTGGCTGGATGCAATCAAGGTAGCAATAGTGCAGAATGCAAGAGCCGATTTAGAAGCTCCAAAGACACTCAATAAGACAGCGGCGCCGCCGGCGACGGACAGAGAGATAGTGAATATTGATGCCAAATAGGCAAAAAGCGAAAGCCTGCGCGCAAGCTTCTTGCCCCCCGCAGCAAAGGAAAACCTGAGTGCAGAGGCATTCTCCAGAAAAGGCAGCCCTTCATCGATCAGGTAATATCCGACATGATGGGCTCGCGAATCATCCAGCTCTAAATTTTGCAGGCAAAGAGAAACCGCAGCCTGAGCAATCTCCCGTTCAGACAGCGTGGATTGTTTAGCCAGCTTCTCTACAACGTGACGATACTCGTCTCGTGTGGCAAAGTCCATGTTCGCATATGCACCGGCAGGATCAGCCAACAAAACTTTCTCGACAACGCTCTGTCCTTCAACAAATTTACGCCAATCCATGGAGCCAAGAAAACGCAGCGAGCCAATGCTATTGCTGATTGATACTTGAGCAGCGGCCTGAATTTGCGCTTCAGCCTGGACCATCTGCTCAATTGTCGTGCTGGATTCCGCCAGCTGCTGCTCCATCCACGTGAGTCCCAAAGCAAGAGCAGAGCTCTGCCCTTGCAACTTTC
The DNA here is from genome assembly GCA_019745505.1 of Candidatus Obscuribacterales bacterium. GTDB lineage: Bacteria > Cyanobacteriota > Vampirovibrionia > Obscuribacterales > Obscuribacteraceae > QKMZ01. The sequence goes on from JAIETE010000278.1 coordinate 4,300, forward strand.
TGGCCAATTCCGACACGAAGGCGCTAACCATAGGTGGATTGGAACGTGCCATATCGGCAATTACCAGGATGAGGCTCTTGGGATCAGTGGTGGCCGTATCAATCATCCTGTCCGCCCAAACGCCGGCGAGCATATGCTCGGACATGTGAACGACCATGCGCACCGCGACTCTCCGCAGGTTCTCGATGAGAGCTAAACGAAGCATGATTGGAATAGCCCAAAGCTCACCGATTTTTAGCTCGGTAACAGTCTGGTAGGATGCGACAAAGCGATCGAGACTGAGAGGGTCGAGCTTCCCGTCGCCGTGCGAAACATTGCTCAGGGCAATGTCATATACTCGGGGATATCCCGAAGAAACACCACCGATCAGGTGAGGCAATTCTCGACTGTAGCCTTTTGGAAAGTGTTTCTTGGCCGTGCGAATCTGCTCTTCAATCAAATAGAAATTGTCCAGAAGCCACTCACCAGCTGAGGTTATGCGACGATTGGCATTGACCGCTTCGGCTAGTAAGTTGCAAGCATAAGTAAGAACCTGCTCGTTTTCCGCCAAACGAGCAAGCAAGTGATCCGACGCGCGCCCAAAAGCAACCTTATGCAGCCCGGCCAAGATTTTGCCGTGCTGCTCCATTTGGTCTGCACTGAACAGCTCGGCACGCAAGGGCATTTCGTCAGCGGAAAATTGCTGGGAATCGCCGCTTTCCAAGCGAGCAAAAATCGGAGGGCGGATTTTTTTGAGGGTCATTAGCACCGGCTGCAGAAGAGAAAAACTTCCTCAATCAAAGAGCCGGTAGGAGTGTCAATGTTCCTAATTTCATAGAAACATTGCAGAGTCCTGCACAACAGCGCGCACGGTAAAGTGAACAGCAGACTGCTTGATTACCGCCAGTATACTCTTTATCAGCCTTGAGTAGTGCATCAAACAAAAATACCAGCCAGATTGCTCTGCGCTGGTATTCTTACTACTGCCTGACTGCTCTTTGCATTAGAGCTCAGTATTTCATCACGCTTCAGTCAGTCCTTCACGTGGTGCGGGCTTCTTGCTACGGTTTCCGGTTGACGCCAACCTGAAGTTTCCACAAAGCCCCTCGGCTCAAAGCACTCAACACTTAAGTGACGTGCTCACCGGTTATGGGATTAGTATATCGCGCTCACACATACGATCAACTACCCCAGTGATCATTTAACGATCGCATACTTGGCATTATCGAGATGCGCTCCGGACATAACAAGCGCGAGGCGACTATTGTTAACAAGCGCCGGATCATTTGCGCAGTTCAAACTCGCAACGATCGCATATACAAAATCACTTGTCGAATTTCCAGTTCGGAAACTTCTCCTTGATCCATGAGTCATCGTATATGGTGCTCATGTAGCCTCTGCCGCCATCCGGCAGGATGGCAAGCACGTTTTTCCCGCTTCCTTCCAAGCCAATACAGTAAGAAGATGCGGCTGCCGCGATGCATCCGGAGGAGCTGCCGCCAAAGAGTCCTTCTAATTTCATCAAGTCATAGGCGGCTTGCAGGGATTGCTCGTCGGTAACGCGAATAGCTAAGTCGACAACATCCTGATGGAAATTGCCCGGCAGAAAATCCTGCCCGATGCCTTCGACAACATACTGACCGGGTGTCGTCTTCTCATCATCATAAAGATCTGCCAGTATGCTTCCCACAGGGTCGGCAAGAATCACCTTGACGGAGGGCTTCTTCTCTTTGAGAAATCTGCCGGCACCGGATAAGGTGCCACCGGTTCCGGCCCCCGCAACAATTGCATCGATCTGACCTTCCGTTTGCTCCCAAATTTCCGGTCCTGTCACATCGTAGTGAACCTGAGCGTTATCCGGATTGTAGAATTGATCGACAAACCATCCAGCCCGCTCTTTAGTCAATCGTCGCGCAATACTCAAGAAATGATCGGGATCGCCCATCTTCTTTCCGGATGGAGTTATTACAACTTCGGCTCCAAGCGCTTTTAGCAGCTTTACTTTATCCTGACTGACCTTTTGCGAAACAATGGCGATCAGTTTATAACCTTTGAGCGCCGCCAGCATGGCCAAACCAATTCCGGTATTTCCGGCAGTCGCTTCAATGATCGTACTGCCGGGCTTCAGCTTGCCGTTGAGCTCAGCTTGCTCGATCATGTTTTTGGCGATGCGATCTTTGACGGAGCCGCCAGGATTTAGATATTCGAGCTTGGCCCACAGGTTGTGCTTATGTTTTCCCAGATCCCCGAATCGTTTCAACTTGACGATTGGAGTCTTACCAATTGCATCTGCTACGGATTCAAAAACAGCCAAGCAAAACACCTCTAAATCATGGGCAACGAACTCGGTTTTTTGCCGAGCGGGAATGCCCTGTCGATTCTGACAATATCTTCGTCACTCAATCTCAGATTGGCGGACCGGGCATTATCATCGGCATGAGACGGTTTGGCGGCTTTTGGAATAGCAAACAACGAGGCTCGCCGGGTCAGGAAAGAGAGTGCAACCTGATGTACAGTCGCCGAATGAGTATCTGCAATTTCCTTCAACGTTTTGTATCCGGATGAGCTTGCCGCCGGGAATCCACCTCTGCTTCCAAACGGGCTATAACCGACCACTGCAACATCATGCCTTTCACACCAGGGAATAACGGCGTGTTCGATTGCCCGCTCCTGCAAATGGTACAAAACCTGATTGCAAGCGATTTTTCCTTTACAGGCAATTTCGAGCGCTTCATCTAGATCATCCACGTCGAAATTGCTCACTCCCCATGACACTATTTTCCCGTCACGCTGCAATTGCTCGAAAGCGGCAATTGTGTCGCTCAACTTATACTGTCCTCTCCAGTGCAAAAGATAGCAATCCAGCCTGTCGGTCTTAAGCCTTCTCAAAGACTTCTCGCAAGCGGCGATTGTACCTGCGCGCGAGGCATTGCTCGGCAGCACTTTAGAAACCAGAAACAACTCATCTCGTCTGCCTGCGATTGCTTCGCTCACTATCTCCTCGGCTTGTCCTGCACCGTACATTTCAGCAGTATCGAGATGAGTCATGCCCAAATCGATGCCTTGCCGCAAAGCTCTGACCGCTTCACTGCGATCGGCTCTCTCGAATTCCCAGGTACCCTGCCCAATTACTGCTACTTCATCAATAAGAGGACCAAACTTTCGCTTTGAAATTTGGGAGACAGCCATACACACCTCAACAGTTTCGCTAATGCGCAGATAAATCCCCGGTATGAAATTCGAAGACGTTTACTAAAACTCTACAGGCGCCACTGTTCGTCCCGGGGAATTTTCTTCTCTAGAAGGTCAGCCTCTCGGTCGAGCGCATCGCCCTGTGAAACTCTGTCGGTCAATTGCAAGAGGTCTGCAAAACTGCGAAGGCAGAGAAGAAGTATATTATCTCTGTTTTTTAGCTTGCGCGCGCGTTCTAAAGCTGTCTTGAGTTCCGGCTCCGCCTGCTCGAAATCGTTGCGATCCAAATCGAACTGTCCTAATTTGTTCAGCGCCGCGACGGCAAATGAAGGGTCGTCGGCGCTGTGCTTCTCAAATACAGCAAGAGCGTGTGACAGCAGATCGCGGACTTGCCCAAATTTCCTTTGAGCGATGTAACATTCCGCCAATCTCATTTCGAGCTTCGCCACTACTACATTGTCGTCACCGACCATTTTTTTCTCGATGGCTAGAACTCGTTTTAGCAATTGCTCCTGCTCCAACCAGAGCCCTTTGCCGGACAGCTTGGCGGAAACAGACACAAATTTAGGAATCTCTGCTTCAGCTTTAAGCATCTTGCTGCTCTGCGAGACGCCTGATTGCGCTTTCGAGTCAAAAGTATCGATCAGCTTCATCAGCTCCTCGTACTCTTGCTTAACTCTTTCCGTATCGATCGCAGCTATTTGATTATTCAGCTTCTCAAGATCTTCAGCGTGACCTTCCCACTTCTCATACAAAACTGTTTTGGAACGCAGTGTCGTCTGCAAGCGCTGCTTTCGATCACCAAAACGCCTGCATCGATCCTCAGCTTTCGAAAAATTACGTTCTGCTCCCTCGTAATTGCCTTTCTTCACGTCTTCTTCGGCTTGGGACAAATAGAGCGACCAGATCAATTTATCGAGCGGCGCGCCCCTGTCATCTGAAGCTCCGGGCCACAAAGCGACAAAGGCCACAGTGACGAGCAGTACACTGGAAACAGTTGAGACGAGAATCAACTCAACGGGCGCTTTCTTCTTTGTGCCTTTGCCATATGGTGCAGCTTGCTTTCTCGAATCAAGCAGAGCGCCCCCATCTTTTCCCCCAAGCGCCTTGGATATACTGGACAGAACATCGCGTAGCTCAGATGCTGTTTGAAAGCGTATATCGGGGTCTTTCTGCAAACAGCAAAGAATAGCGGCTTCCAATTCGGCGGGAACATCAGCGCTCGGCGCCTTTTCGCTGATAAGTTTGGGATGCTGTTCGACATGCATATTCATGGTCGCCAGATAACTGTCGCCGATGAAAGGCGGCTCTCCGGCTACTGCCTCATACATCAAACAACCAAGGGCATAGATATCGGAGCGAGTATCGAGTTCGCGACCCAGGCACTGCTCGGGACTCATATAAATAGGACTGCCAAAAACCTCGCCGGTTCTGGTCAGCTGCTGCTGCACCTTTCCCGCTTGTGGAAGGAGTTTTGCTATACCGAAGTCGACAAGCTTGACTTGCTCGGCACCGTCATCTCGACGAGTCAAAATCACATTGGCAGGTTTCAAATCGCGATGAACGATACCTTTCTTGTGCGCAGCCTCAAGACCATCGCATACCTGTTTAAAAATCGAGATAGCGCGAAGATACGGAATGCGCCCCTCTTGATCGATGACTTTCTCGAGACTCTCGCCCTCGATGCAGTCCATCACAAAAAATGGCTCGCCGGATGGGGAAATTCCAAAGTCATAGACAGTGATTACATTTTGATGGCTGAGAGAACTCGCGGCCTGCGCCTCGAGACGAAAGCGCTCCAATGCCATGCCGTCATCCTTCAGGTTACGGTGGAGCATCTTAATTGCGACAGTTCTGTTCATCAAACTGTGCTGCGCTTTGTAGACAATACTCATGCCGCCAAGACCAAGAACCGACTCGATCAAATAACGCTCGGCAAAAACGCTGCCGATTAGAGGATCATTGCCGGGACCGCGCAGCTCGGTTTGATCATGCGGACAGTTGACAATGTCACCCTCAAACTGCCGGTAGCAGGAAGGACAATATTTCTTGTCTATTGAGACTGTGTGATTCGACGAATCGTACATTTTAAAACTACAAAATCTCGGTCAATTTCCGCTTTCATTGACTGAGTAAGCATCTTCATTGTCAAGCATCGCGACCATATAGGTACTATCTTACCAACCACGCGGTACCCTAAACTGGGCAAGATTTACTCTGTATGTCACAATGGATATATTCCGAAAATTGCGTACACGGGAGGGTTTGAGCCTTTGAATAATAAGGAGTCAGCGACCGACGCTGTCCGCTCGAATGACGAGGTTCACGTCAGGCTGGTATTAGCTGGGAATCCTCACACTACGCCTGCCGCGCTTGCGAAGCTGGCCGAAGATTCGAGTGAAAAGGTGCGCAGCCGCCTTGCCTCAAATCCGAAACTGCCGCAGGACGTTTTCAAAAAACTAGCAAAAGACGAAAGTGTGGAAGTGCGAGAAAGTTTGTGCGAAAACCCGAGCACTCCGGACGATATTCTGCAGCAATTGGCTAACGACGCAAGCGAAGATGTGCGGCTGGCCCTTGCGGCGGTTTCGACTATTCCACTTCATCTTTTGAAAGCACTCGCCGAAGACGACAATATGTACGTAGCCGGTGCCGCGAAAAAAACGCTGGAAGAGATTGAAGCGAAGACAGACACCAAGTAGAATCTGGCGCTGCAAGTGCAATAAGCCGACACCGCTTTTGGTGGCGCATATAATGATTTTATCTGGGTGCAAATCCAGCTTTCGAGCCACTTAAGGAAAGTTTCGAGGGAATCGTGACATTCACTCGAGAAACCAGTCCCACTTTGCTCATCAGCAAGATGACAAGCCAGGAAGGATCGAGTTCGAAGGCAAGCAATCCCGTTTTGGCCGAACCGGGGCTGGCGTGGTGATTATTGTGCCAGCCCTCGCCGAGCGCAAGAACAGCGACCCACCAGATATTGACGCTATCATCCCTGGTGGCGAAAGATTTGTATCCAAGCCTGGGAATATGACAGAGAACATTGAGCATGAGCGGCACCTGGAAAACAGCAAAGCCCGCAAGCAGGCTGGCTAAAGCCGGAACCCAGCCGAAACAGAGCAGGATCACCAGTCGAAAACCGATGCAAATCGCCACCGCCAGCAAATGCGCTCGGTGCCAGGAGCCGCCCTGCTCGAGAAACTTATAGACCGGGTCGTTTATAAGATCTTTTGCGTGGATTGCGGGATCTATATGACTCTGATAGCCGCGTTTCAACAACCAACCGACATGCGCATTGAACAACCCATACTTGGGCGAGTGCGGGTCCAGCTCTGTGTCGTCATGGCGATGATGAGCTCGATGAATCGTAGCCCACCACATGGGAGAGCCTTCAAAAGCCAGATAGCCAGAGAGTACGAAAAAATACTCAACAGCTTTCGGGCAACTGAATGAACGGTGGGAGAGCAGTCGGTGCAACCCGATGGTCACACCAAAAGCGTGCCAGATATAGAACAGCAGAAATAGTGCCAGGAACTCAAACATTCTTGCGCCCGCCTAATGAGATATGTGCCGGGGTCTCGTTTTAGAAGAGCTCCAAGCTAATAACGAATGTATGCAACCGGCGCGTAAAGCAGGTTTTGACGTTGAAAACGCCCTATGCCGCCACCTGATTACAATTTGTAGTCATACAACTACAATACCACAAAACATATCGACTTAGCCAGTCGTTTGGCTATTTTCAATACAGCGGTAGGCAAACGCGCCGACGTGACCGCCGCACAAACCGGAGTCCAGGCAAGCAATGTGAATCTATGTCACAATAGCAAGTATGAGCGGCTTCGGATTGGCCGCCAGTTTACTTCTACAGCCGCAAAGTTAGGAATGCTTGCTGACTCAAAAATCCTTGCTCCTCAGCGCTTTGAGGACAGATAGGGCAGCAGCGGCATTCCTTTTCAATTGATCTGATTGCCATGGCACTGTTCCATAGCAGTAAGTAGCCTCTATCTATTTGAAGCGCCTGCGTAACACAGGACAGGCATGAAAATTCTTGTTGTCGAAAACCTTTGGCAAGAAGCGCAACCCATGGGCGCTAAGATGCAAACTTACGGCTTTGACGTGCTCCAAGCAGCAACAGTCGAAGAAGCACTGTTTGCACTTGCCACAGCGAAAGTCGACGCAATTCTGCTGAATCTTCCTGGCGTACCGGAGGGATTGGGAGTTGAATCTTTTTATCGCATCAAAACGGCTGCCGCAGGAATACCAATAGTGGTATTCACATCCGAACAAGGTCACGAAGTCGCGCTCAGATTCGTCAAAGACGGCGCACAAGATTGCCTTATCAAAGGGGTTGCAGGTGATGATTCTATCGCCAGGTGCTTACAGTACGCAGTCGAAAGGAATCAAGTAAAAATGGATTTGCGCAACGGTGAAGAACGGCTCAAGGTCATTGTGGAAAACTTGTACGACGCTTTCATTTCTTTGGACGCAACAAGGCTGATTACGGACTGGAATGTTCAGGCGGAAAAAACTTTCGGTTGGGGCAAAACAGAAGCACTTGGGCAACATCTCTCCTTCATAATTCCGCAGCATCTTCGTCGGCAGTATCTGCGCGATATCGAGGAGTTCTTTGCCAATCAGGATGGCAATCTTCTGAAGGTTACCAAAGACCTCATAGCCAACCACAAAAACGGTCGCGAGTTTCCTATCGAACTAACGATTTTTCGCGTCAAAGAAGATGATCACTACATTTTTTGCGCTTTCGTGCGCAATATCTCGGCACAAAAACGATCCAGTCACGCATTGGAAAAACTGGTTCAAGAACGCACGCGCAAGCTGATGATGATCAACGAGGAGCTGCACCAATTCGCAAAAATAGCTGCTCACGATCTTCAAGAACCGCTGAGAACGATTCAAGGATTCGCTAAATTGCTCGATGAAAACTGCAGAGACAAATTAGACAGCGACGGCAAAGAATTCATCGAGTACATTTTGGATGGCGTGAAACGCATGCAGACTTTGATTCAGGCCGTTCTCGCCCACTCGCAAATTCCCACGGACAGCACCCCCCTTTCAATTACCGATTGCAATTCGATCTTCGAAGAAGCTATGCGAAATCTGAGCGCCTCTCTTGCCGAAACTTCTGCAAGTGTGGAAGTGGGCCCCCTGCCAATGGTGGCAGTAGAGCGGAATCAAGTTGTTCAACTATTTCAGAATTTGTTGAGCAATTCGATCAAGTATCACAGCGAAGAGCCCCTGCAAATCTCCATCAAAGCCGAAGCTTGCGCAAAAGAGTGGCTTTTCTCCTTTGCCGACAATGGAATTGGAATTGACCCTAAATACTCGAAAGAGATATTTGATATGTTCTCGAGGCTGAACGGAAAAGTGAAATATCCCGGAACAGGGGTCGGACTAGCAATTTGCAAAAAAATAGTAACTACACACGGCGGCAACATTTGGGTTGATTCAAATCTTGGGCAGGGTTCAGTTTTCTTGTTTACTTTGCCGGCCGTGAAAGAAAATAAGAATAAGAATAGGAATGCAAACATGAAAAGTGAAATTGAAATATTGTTAGTCGAAGACACACCGTCCGACGTGAGGCTCACACAAGAAGCTCTCAAATACTCAGACTTCAAGTATAGTCTCATCACCAAAAGCGATGGCGTCGAAGCGATCGAATATTTGAAGCAGGTCAAAGAATCCGGAGGCACTCTTCCGGACATCATGCTCCTGGACCTGAACATGCCCCGGATGAACGGTCACGAAGTCCTTGCAGAACTCAGCGCGGACACGATATTGAGAGAGATACCCGTCATACTCCTGACGGTATCGGAAAGGCATGAAGACATAATGGATGCTTTGCGTTCAAAAATGAACTACTACATTGCCAAACCAGTGACAGGAGAAAAACTCTCCGTACTGATAAACGCGATTCACGAATTACAAAGAAAAGACCAAACTGAAGGACGGCCATTTTCGAACGAAGAGTCGCATATTAGGCTTGTCTTAGCAGGCAATCCTCACACATCCGAAATTGCGCTGCGCAAACTCTCGGAAGATCCCAGCGATCGCATACGCAGTCGAGTTGCAGAGAATGCAAGATTGCCGGTGGAAATTTTTCTCAAGCTGGTAACGGATCCCAGCATTGAGGTGCGAACCAGTATCGGCGAGAATCCGAATGCGCCGGAGGAAATTCTCGAGTTACTGACCAAGGACTCGAGTGAAGACGTAAGACTGGCGATGGCTTCTGTGTCGACAATTCCTCTGCATTTATTGAAGACACTGGCGGAAGATGAAAATATGTTCGTCGCCGGAGTAGCAAAGAAGACCATCCAGGACATCGAATCAAAAATGGAAGTTAAATAGGCGGGCCCAAAGCCGCATCATGATCGAACGACCAGCGGACTGCTGGCTTGCCGATCGAACGCGTCCGCATTTTCCACATCAATACAGCAAAGATATGCATCGAACAGCGCTGCCGATACATTCGATCAAAATTTAAAAGAGGAAAACGCCCGGAATTGTTTACCTTTTGCCCATAATGTTTAAGAATAGCTATTGATTTGTGACTGGCACAGACATTTGCGGGATAAGCACTATGAAGGTCGTACTGGCTGAAAAACCATCTGTCGCGCGCGATATCGCCAATGTCGTAGGGGCGGGCACCAAGCGCAATGGGTATTTCGAAGGCAACGGCTACGCCGTCACGTATGCATATGGGCACCTGGTGACTATAGCCGAGCCTGAAGAGATGAATCCGGCTTGGGGCGGTCCGTGGAGAATGGCGCAACTGCCGATGATTCCGGAGAATTGGAAGTACAAGGTAGTCGACAAAACCGTCTCGCAATTCAATGTGATCAAAAATCTGTTTTCAGATGCCAAAGTCAGCTCGATTATTTGCGCTACAGACGCAGGGCGTGAAGGTGAGCATATCTTCCGGCTTATCTACAAGCTGTCCGGCAGTAAAAAACCGGTCGAGCGACTATGGATCAGTTCGCTCACATCAGACGCGATCAAAGATGGGCTTGCAAATTTGAAGTCCTCGGATGAATTCGACAATCTGGCAAATTCCGCCACAGCACGCGCTCACGCCGACTGGGTCGTGGGGCTCAATTTCACTCGCGCGTACACGGCGATGAACAGACAGCTCTGCACGATTGGTCGGGTGCAAACGCCGACACTGGCATTGATTGTCGATCGCCAGATTGCTATTGAAAGTTTCAAGGAAAAACAATTCTTCGAAATCGTGGTGAGTTTTTCACCGGGATTTTTAGCGCGCTATATCACTCCCACCGAAGAGCCGCAGACGAGGCTTCACGATCAATCTGCCGCACAAGCAATTATCGACACGATCAAGCCCGAAAAGCACGGTTTGGTTCAGTCTGTCGTTACCGCCGAAAAGAAGAACAAACCGCCCGCTCTTTATGATTTGCTGACATTGCAAAAGGAAGCGAACAAGCGTTTCGGATACACAGCGCAAGAGACTTTGGATATCGCCCAAAACCTGTACGAAGAGCACAAACTGATATCCTATCCGCGTACCGAATCACGCCATCTCTCGACAGACATGGTGGCTGAGTTGCCGCGGATTTTGTCGACTGTTTTGAAATCTCCGACGACATCGCAAATCGCTAAAGATGCACTAGAAAAAGAAGGAATTGTACCGGGCAAAATTACGACTGCACTAATCAAGCCAAAATTGAGCAAAGCGTATGTCGACGACGCAAAATTGACCGACCACCACGCCATCATTCCAACCTACAACACTCCAACTGCCAACCTGCCGGATCGCCAGCGCAACATCTATTCTCTGGTAGCGATGCGATTCCTGAGCATATTCATGCCGGCAGAAGTTCGCGACGAGACAACTGTAATTCTCTCGATTGGAGAGCACTCCTTCCGCGCTAAAGGTTTTGTCATCAAAGACGCCGGTTGGACAGCCCTCGAACCGAAAAAAGACAAGGATGACGGCGAGAAGGACGAAAAGGGAAAACCCAAAGGCAAGAAGAAAGGCGACGGCGACAAGGATAAAGATAATGCTGAAGATGCTCAGCAACTGCCGCCGCTGGAGAAGGGTCAACAGGTAGGAAAACAGAAAGAGGAATTGAAGAAGGGAAAAACAAGCGCGCCCAAACCATACGACGACGGAACGTTGCTCACCGCAATGAAGAATGCCGGTCAGGAAATTGACGACGAAGACCTGGCTTCATACATGAAGCAAAAAGGTTTGGGCACGCCGGCAACTCGCGCTGCAATCATCGAACGCCTTCTGAAGTCGAATTATATTGAAAGACAGAAGAAATACTTGATGCCGACCGAAAAAGGAAGAGCGTTGATTCAACAGGTCCACCAGGATCTCAAAGACGTAGCCCTGACTGCAAGTTGGGAACAAGGTCTAGCTGATATGCAAGACGGCAAAATGCAACTCGACTCATTCGAAAACGACATTGCCGGTTTTGTTTCACGGCTTCTTCCTGATGTGGCCAGCCAAACCGCAGCACTTCCTTCTGTTCCACGCGAAGGCGAAGTCAGTTATGGCACTTGCCCGCAATGCCAGCTCGGTTTCGTGCGCCAGACACCAAAAGGCGCCGGCTGCAACAGGTGGAAAGATGGTTGCAATTTCACGATTTGGCGCGACATCTACGGCAAAGAGATTACCGATTCGCACATCAAAGACCTTGTCGAAAAGCGAATCACCAAAGAAATCAAAGGATTCAAAAAGAAGGACGGCAGCGGCAAATATGATTCGCGGCTCGTACTTACCGAAGACTTTAAGGTGAGGCTGGAAATCATGGCCGGCACAGCCGGTGAAAATGGCGGCAGCTTAGGCGCCTGCCCCCAGTGCAAAGAAGGCGCCATCCGCTTAAATCAGAAGGCCGCCGGGTGCAGCAGATGGAGAGAAGGCTGCAAATTCACAATCTGGAAAGAAGCATTCGGCAAGGAACTTTCCGAAGACGACATCAAATCCATCATAAAGAAAGGCACAACCGATCTGATACAAGGATTTAAAAAGAAGTCAGGCAACGGCACTTATAATGCACGCCTCGTGCTGAACGAAGAATTCAAGGTTCGTCTGGAATTCGACAACACCGTCTCTACGGCAGAATTAGCTGCGGCGACCAGAGCAAAGAGTGAAAAGGGCGAAAACTAGAGCGACCATAAGAGCCGTCTTGCGCCGGCAGTTTTGTAATCTCTCTCCAATTGCACCAAGACAGCCGGTTGAAAGACGCAAGCGGCTGCAAACAATGCCCGGTGGACATTGCTGCCCTTAGAGGCAGGGTGCCCGGAGATCGTATATATTGGGAATGGGCTGAAAGGGGATTTCATGAACAAATTTGTTAGTCTTGTGCTCGCGGGAGCTCTGTTTGCTTTTAATTGTGGAGCTGACGCAAAGACCCAAACTACCGCTGCAACGAAAGATACAGGACTGAAAAAAGCATATTTCGGAGCCGGATGTTTTTGGAAAGTGCAATATGTTTTCAGCAAGGCGCCTGGAGTAGTAAAAACAAAGGTCGGCTACTCAGGCGGCAATGTCGTTAATCCAACTTACGAGCAAGTGTGCGGACATACGACCAAGCACGTCGAGACGGTTGAAGTTGAATACGATCCAAAACAAACGACTTTCAAAAACTTGCTGGAAGTTTTTTGGTCGCATCACGACCCGACGACATTGAATCGCCAGGGGCCCGATGTAGGAGATCAGTATCGTTCGGTTATCTTTTACACCGATGAAAAACAGAAAGAAGAAGCGCTTCAACTAAAGCAGCAACTCAACGATAAGCATCGTTTCTCAAAGCCGATAGTCACTGCAATTGAACCGGCAAGCAAGTTCTACGACGCAGAGGACTATCATCAGGACTATTTCAAGAAACACGGACAAACTTGCGAGTAGTCGGCTGGAGAATTCGGGGCTTTCAGGTTCGCGAGCTCTGAAAGCCTCACTGGCGCGCAAAACGGTCACCGCAGCCGGACTGAAGCACCTCTGTCACACTCGTGTCATTATTTCAAGCTTTAATACTCCATCACCTTCCACATTTCTTACCAGTCATTCGGCGTCAAGCCCTCAACCAGACCAATGTTCGCCTCTAAAGAAGGAGTGATTCGAGCATGAGTGTAGACACAAATTCCGGCAGTCCGTTTCTGTATGGGCAAAACGAATTACTCTTGCAGCAAGCGATTGCATATCGCTACACCACTGCATTTGCGGAACTAAACCGATATGCCTGGGATTTGCAGCAAAAAGGCAGTTTAGGATGCTTCACCTCGATTTCGGTAACGAAACTGGACAGAGGCGCAATGATCATCAAGGGCATGCTGGCAAATGGGCAAGAACGGCTCCTCTTCAAGTCGGACGGACAGGGGCGGTCGAACGGCTTTAAGTACGACGAGCAAGGTGAGCTTGTTTGCGCAATCTCGGCTGTAACAAAGGACATCATTCCATCATTAGTAGACACGGCCACCCCGGAGCTCGTCATCAAGAAAAGCCGAGAGAATGTCAACGCGCCCTGGCAAGAACATGGTTGGAAGCGCCACGGCTATGATTGGAAAGAATTTCCTACCCATCTGAGCAAAGCCTCTTTCGAAGTATTGGAAGACGGCTCGGTTCTCGAGCACTGCGCGCCTCTCATGCAATTTTTCAAACCCAAAACGCTTCATTCCATCTCCGTCTATTAGGCAGACGCAGCGGCCAAGCCGTCGATGCAAATTCCGCTGAAATGGTTTATAACAGTCTTCTGGCGCCGCACAAGCGCGCGACAAAACCATAGAACCAGGCGGGGATAAGATATGAGCTTAGAGCGGTGGGCTGCGGTAGACGAGTATTACTCAAAACTACTGATGCCTCCGGATACGGTGCTGCAGCATGCACTCGACAGGAGCAACAAAGCCGAACTCCCGGCAATAAATGTTGCGGCCAATCAGGGCAAGATGCTGATGATTCTTGCTCAGATGCAGCGGGCACAGCGCATTCTGGAAATCGGCACACTGGGCGGCTACAGCACTATCTGGTTGGCGCGCGCACTGCCCGATGGCGGAAAGCTGATAACTCTCGAATATGAGCAGAAACACGCAGACATTGCTAGAGAAAACATCAAGCATGCAGGTCTGTCGGACAAAGTGGAGATTCGAGTCGGCCCGGCCGCACAAACTCTGCCCGCTCTGGTGAAAGAGGGAGTTGCCGCCTTTGATCTGATCTTCATTGATGCCGACAAGCCCGGTTATCCTGAGTATTTCGAATGGTCGATGAAACTGTCGAGAGAAGGAACCATCATCATCGCAGACAACGTAGTGCGCGATGGGGAAGTAGTAAACCAGAAAAGCGACGACGAGCGAGTGCAAGGAATTCGCGCATTCAATGAAGTGGTGACCAAGGAAAAGCGTTTCAATGCAACTGCCATTCAGACGGTCGGCTGCAAAGGCTACGATGGGTTCATGATCGGCATAGTTACAGGCTGAGATTCTTCCCCCCTGGCTTCTGAGCATCTATACTTATGTCTCGGCAACCGTGTGCGTTTTCAAGAGAACAAACGCCGTGTCAAGCACAAAACCAGCTCTCATAGTAGCTGTGGCTGTGGGTCTTCTTTCCGCAGCCGCCGTTTTTGCCGCACCCCAATCGATCTCGGCGCCAAAGACTTCGAAGTCTAACAAACCGCAATCTCGCTCAAAAATGGCATTCTCAATCCAGGGCAAGAGCGCAACCTTCGGACCCTACTCGATGAAAGTAGGGGACGGCTTGAACATCAGAGCGAAATTCGGGTTCACGATTTGGGACAAGAACAAACCGAATGAAGTGAATATGCTGAATTCTGAAAATCACGTCTACTATCGCGACACTGCACAAGGCTGGCTCAAATGGAACAGACGCGGTATGCCACTCATAGACGTCTCGTCCGTGGAACTGGTCGGCACAACCATTTTTGACGGCAAGCCCTGCAATCACTACTTTGGATACCAATTGATTCAAAATCAAAAGGTGAAAGTAGCTGACTTCGAGTGCTTGCAAAAAGCTCCTTGCGATCCCAAAGTTACGGAATTCTGGTGCAAGCACTTCCTGCTGCCCGCTAAGTGCGGATTTCCCATCGCCGTGAAACAGCGAGTATTGAATCACATGGAAATTGTGCTGGTCACATCGTCCCTGCGGGATATTCCCGCCTCCACCGTTTCCGTCGAAGTTCCGAAAGACTATAAGCGAACAAACGACAAAGCATCGCTCTATTTTTCAGACATCGGTGGTGGCATGAGCAAATCCGATCTGGAAAGCTTTTTCCAGCAGCCGCTAAAGTGAGTTAGGTATCCAATGAAAACAAATGCCGTCCGCCTTCTGGACAATCTCAAAATCGAATACGAGCTAAGAGAATATGAAGTCGATCCGGATGATCTGACAGCAGAGACTGTTGCAAAAAAAATTGATTTTCCAATCGATCAGGTTTTCAAAACACTTGTTGTGCGCGGAGACAAAACCGGTGTATGTCTGGGCGTAGTGCCGGGCAGTATGAGCCTGGATCTAAAGGCCATGGCAAAACTGAGCTGTAATTCGGACGTCAAAGTAGTACCGCTCAAGGAAGTAGAAGCGCTCACTGGTTACATCCGCGGTGGAGTCACAGCGCTGGCATGCAAAAAACCCTATCCGGTATTTGCGGATGAAACCATCACACTCTGGGAGCGAGTTTCGATTTCCGCAGGTGTGCGCGGCACACAAATACTAATTGCCCCGGAAGACTATATAAGGGCGGTAAATGCCACTCTTGGCGATATCTGCAAATCCGACAACTAACTGTTGAAGAAGGAGAATTGGGAGTCCATGATTGTTGAGTTCGATAAAACGTCCCCGGAGGCATTCTACAAGATCTTGATCGGTAGCGTGCTGCCGCGCCCAATTGCATGGGTTTCGACCTTAAACAAAGAGGGCGTACCCAACCTCGCGCCCTTTTCATTTTTCACTGTTGCAAGCTCAAACCCTCCTGTTTTGTGTTTTGCACCGGCTCTAAAACTGGAAGTTTTCGAAGGAACTGGAAAGGGAAAGCCGAAAGATACTCTCAAAAACATTCAAGATACGGGGGAATTCGTGGTCAATATAGTCAGTCACGAGCTCGCCGAGAAGATGAATCAGAGCAGCGGCAGCTATCCGCCAGGTATCAACGAATTCGAGAAAGCCGGCTTAAGCACGGCCCCATCGACATACGTAGCCGCGCCACGAGTGGCTGAATCTCTGGTCAATTTCGAATGCAAGCTGCATCAAGTAATTTCTTTCGGCGAACATCCCGGTGCTGGAAATCTTGTTTTAGGCAGAATTCAATGCGCTCATTTGGACGAAAAAGTCTACAAAAGCGGGCGCATTGATATTGAGGTTCTGCAGCCTATAGGACGGCTTGCCGGGATGGAGTATTGCGAAATCAAGGAGCGTTTTGTAATGCTCAGACCGGATGTATAAACCGAGCACTGCCGAACACGCAAAGATGTTTCAAGACGGATAGAAATATGACTGAATACGTAGAAAAAATTGCAAACGAGCTCAATCTGGAAAACTCCAAGGTGCGCGCTACTCTAGTCCTGCTTGCGGACGGGGCGACGATACCCTTCATCGCGCGCTACAGAAAGGAGGTTACAGGCAGCTTGGATGAAGTTGTTATCGCTCAGATAAGAGACCGCCAGGCGCAATTAGAAGAGCTGGACAAACGCCGCCATTCAATACTTGATTCTCTGACCGAACGAAATCTTCTAACCGATGAACTCAAAGCAAAAATCGAAAAAGCCGTCACGCTGACAGAACTGGAAGACATCTATTTACCATACAGACCGAAGAGAAAAACACGTGCATCGGCTGCCCGAGAGAAGGGACTAGAACCTCTCGCCAAAGAGATTTTTGCCGGCAGCCCGAAAGACGCAACCACAGAAGCAACGCGATTCATAGATGCCGAAAAGGGTGTCGCCACTGCAGACGACGCCTTAGCCGGAGCCCGAGACATCATTGCCGAGTGGATCGCAGAAGACGGGCAGGCTCGCAAGGAGATGCGCAAGTTCTGGTTTGCGCGCAGTTCTTTCGCATCAGTCATGGTCAAAGGAAAAGAGACCGAAGGTGCAAAATTCAAAGACTACTTCGATTGGTCGGAGAACGTCACCTCAATTCCATCGCACCGAATTTTAGCAATGCTGCGAGGCGAGACAGAAGGATTTCTCAAACTAAAAATCAATCCACCCGAAGAAGAAGCTCAACAAATGCTCGAGAGCCGGTTCGTCAGAGGACGCAATACAAGCTGGGAACAGTGTCGAATTGCCGCACAGGATTCGTACAAACGCCTTCTGGCTCCGGCAATGGAAACAGAACTGCGAGCCGAGCTCAAGGCGCGCGCTGATGAAGGCGCCATCGACGTTTTCGTTCGCAATGTAAGAGAACTTCTGATGGCTCCTCCGCTCGGACAAAAAGCAGTTCTTGCTGTCGATCCAGGATTTCGTACCGGGTGCAAAGTTGTTTGCCTCGATCGACAAGGAACACTCCGCCATCATGATGTTATCTATCCACTCTTCGAGAGCAGCAATCAGTCACAGGTGTCAAAAGCCGAGCATAAAGTTCTGGAGCTTCTGAAAAAGTATGACATCGAGGCTATTGCATTGGGCAACGGTACCGCCAGCCGCGAGACAGAGTCCTTCCTGAGAGGAATAGACTACAAAGGAGCTGGATTACCGAATATCCCTATAGTCATGGTAAATGAAAGCGGCGCATCAATATATTCAGCCTCGGAGATCGCTCGCGAAGAATTCGGAGATTACGACATCACCGTTCGAGGTGCGGTCTCAATTGGTCGCAGATTGATGGACCCACTTGCCGAGCTGGTAAAAATCGACCCCAAATCTATCGGCGTCGGGCAATACCAGCATGATGTCGACCAGACAGCTTTGCAGCGAAGCCTCGACGATACAGTCATTAGTTGCGTAAACGCGGTCGGAGTCGAATTGAACACTGCAAGCAAGCAATTGCTCTCATATGTTTCTGGGCTCGGTCCGCAGATTGCAGCAAATATAGTCAAGTACAGAGAAGATAATGGCGCTTTCGCAAGTCGCGCGCAATTGAAAAAAGTCCCGCGCCTGGGCCCAAAGGCATTCGAGCAATGTGCGGGCTTTCTTCGCATTCGAGGCGCGAAGAATCCGCTGGACACGAGCGCTGTACACCCGGAGCGATACGAATTAGTGGAGCGCATGGCAAAAGATGCTGGCTTTAGCGTTGCCGAACTGGTAAACAATGAAACCAACTCCGCAAAAATCGAGGTCAACAAATACGTCGACAAAGAGGTTGGTTTGCCGACTCTCAAAGACATTATCAAAGAGCTGGAAAAGCCAGGCAGAGATCCACGCTCACAGCTCGAACCAGTAAAATTTGCCGACGGCATCCATAGTATCGATGACCTGAAAGAAGGTATGCGCCTGCCGGGAATCGTCACGAATGTCACAGCGTTCGGCGCCTTCGTCGATGTTGGAGTCCACCAGGACGGGCTTGTTCACGTTAGTGAGATGGCCGACAAATTCATCAAAGATCCCTCCACCTTCGTAAAGGTCAACCAACAGGTAAATGTCGTAGTCATGCAAGTCGACAAGGACAGAAAACGCATCTCACTGAGTATGAAAAGGAAGTAGGCCGGTGAGTTGATTTCTTTAGCCGGTTTTAGCCAAAAGCCTCTTCACAACAGTGTTTTCTACTGCTAGACTAATGAGTATGATTGCCTCTTCTGGAAATACTTTCGATTGAATAGCCGACTTCAACCAAACTCGAACAAGAATAACCGAATGCCCGATGAAGGCAGAGACAATGTCACCCGCCTTTCTGAAAAGCGAGAAAAAATTCTCGAGGGCGCACTGCGTGTCTTTCTTGCACAAGGCTATTCCGCAAGCATGGACGCAATTGCAGCAGAAGCTGGTGTTGCCAAACAAACGGTCTACAGTCATTTCAAAGACAAGCACAGTCTATTCAGCGCACTGATAGATCGCCTGCTCGATCACTTTGTCACGGCCGGATTGACAGCCGAACTTCTTTCTCTCGATGCGCAAAGCTTCATTCGCAAAATCGCTCACATAACCCTGTCTCGAATGGACGACTGGGAGTATGTTTCACTCCTGCGCCTGATTATCGGCGAGTCCGGTAGATTTCCAGAACTATCAGAACTCTACGTTTCTCACATGGTTAAGCCCGGCATTCAAAAACTGGCGGATTACCTGCGAGCAAACGAGCAAGTTAGATTTTCAGATCCTGAAGCAACCGCTCGCATCATCCATGGTGCATTAATCAACTTCGTAATTCTGCAAGAAGTGATGCACGGAAAACATGCAATGCCGATGTCGAGAGAGAGACTGATCAATTCAATCGTTGATATGGTTTTGTTTGCCGGAGAGCAGGGCAAACAGTCTAGCTAACGAATACAAGTTCGCGGTAGTCACCACGAACTTGCAGTCGCATCGATCAAATCTGTTTTGCATTCAAACCATGTAATTCAAGAGTCAGTCATCGAGACAAACAGACCGGCGTGTTGCACCCCTGCGAACCCACCGGTCTATCTGCTGTCTCATGGAGACTGTCCTGTCTAGCTGCTGTGCGAATGTCCAGAAAAACGTGAGTGTCTGACCACTTTGGTCAATTTATAGATGGTGTAACCACAGCCACCCGCAAGGGCGCCAGCCAGTACCGCTACACCCATGCAATTGTTGCAATCGATCGCATAGAAGGAAGTGACAGCGGCAAAAGGAATTAGAAACGAAAGAGTGTAATAGGAACTAGAACACGTCTTTTTTGCCTGGGTGGCAGAGTTACATACCTCGGAAGATTGAGGTGCCTCGAACGAGGATACCGATGAACGGCTGGATTGCTGGCAAACAGATTGGTGGGCTGGGTCGAGTACTGTCTGGTTCATCGGTATTACCTCGCCGGTGCATACATTCATACTAGTCAGTCCAGTCTAGTTTGTCAACCCCTAAATTTCAAAACAACCAGACACCGGCTCCAGGCAGCACACAGCTGGGCTTTCGGCACAGAAGAGCCACTCACACAACACTAGACTACCCAGTCCAATTCCAGCACAAAACCGACCTTATAGACACACCAGATAAGCCATTCGAGACTTTTCCGGTCAGCGGGAGCCGGTCTAGGATTTTTTTCAGGGAATTGACGTCCTATATAGGTACAGCGTCAGCCGGCAGATAAAAGTACTAGACCACGCTAGAACTCGTACCGTAGGACGTGCCCCTAAACTCAGCCACCAATTCGTCGTTCTGATTTTTCACCGATACGTCATAAACACCAGTACGACCACTGAGCGAGACTTCACGGGCAGTAGCCGTAAGCGTGTCACCAACTTTTGCAGCCGCTACGAAATTGATCGTGCAGTTGAGAGCAACCGTCTTTCTGTTGCGCGAATTGCACGCGAATGCAAAAGCCGAATCGGCAAGCGAAAAGGTGAAGCCGCCATGAAGGATGTCCAGTCCGTTGAGCATATCTTCGCGGACGGTCATCGACAAGACGGCGACACCTTCGTCGACTCTTTCGATCTTGATGCCGAGATGCCGGCTGGCACGATCATGCGCGAGCATGTACTGCGCTACTCGCGCCGCGGTCTCTCCAGCCTTATTCTCAGTTGCCATAGAACACCCTTCAATGCTTAGTTCTTAGCTGCATATGATACCCCCTTGAGAAGAACGGGCTTTAGATATGGAACAGCTTTGGCAAGCGACTCTTGCAAATATAAATCGTCAACTTTGCAAAGGTCTGCAAAGTACGGCACCGAGATTTTTCGCTCAACACAATATTCGACCAGCTCCCTGTGCACGGACCAATTTATCAACGGGGGCTCAGCAAGCAAACACAGAAGTGATTGAAAGTGTGTGTGAGCTCCGAGCTTTCTTAGAGCGCAAACAGCTGTATATTTCCTGCTTAAGCGACGCTCGTTGAGCGCAATGTCCGCCAGTAGGTCCTCCAGCCCTGCTCTCGGCGCATGCACTACATAGGCCTCCAATAATTCTTTAGCCAGTCCCCCTGTTGAATTGATATCCTGATAAACACTGAATATAGTTGCCGAAATGGACTCGTCTCGACTCGCCTTTTTCAGATGATAAGCAGCAGTGCGTTTCACACCGCCGCAAGCATCCAGCAAAAACGTCTCGAGAATGTCATTCCGATTCCATGCGGCGAATGCGCAGCATCCGAATTCTCGCATGCTGTGGTCTGGATGATTTCGAAAATATTCAGTCGTTTCCTCTCTGTCTGCAGAAGAAAATTCATCCCATTTGCACTCGAGGCGAAAACGATGCTTCCCGCTCCAGCAAGCATCAGGATCATCGAAAAACGAAATGACTTCTTTTGCAGAGCGAAGCAAAGTCTTCTCTCTTGACGCTCGCGGAGGATGCTTGGGAATGGCATCTACCACTTGAGTCTCGGCGGATTCTAAATGCAAAAGATTCTGAATCGGCTTCAACCAGGTCAGAAAGAATGGATGACACTCCCTAGATAAGCGCTCATATGCTGATTGAAAACATTCGAGCTGATTAGATATTGCAGACAGAAGGTCATCTCTTAAAGAATCTCGCACGCAGCTTTGAAGACCAACCAAGCTCAATAGGGACTTCTGCGAGTCATACCATTGTAGTGCCTGCAAAGCCTCATACGCGACGTCCGCGTCAGAGTCGTACAATAGTTTGATCAATCCATCCTCTGCGCAGATCGGTTCGTCCCAACTTAGATTTCTTACCGCGATGCCTCGAACCTCGGCGCTGCTGTGCTCCAATGCTTTGCACAGAAGAACCTTATGCTCTGTCTCCTCAAATCCAAACTCCATACCATCGATGGCATCGCAGTAAAACTCATGAGTCGGATCATTCGCAATCGGAAGAATGATATCAGCTTCAGATGTACGCGCCTCAAGCAACGCATGCTTCATCAGAAGCTTGTCTCCCGACGCCCACCAAGAACGACGATCGGCCTCGCAACGCGCAATGCATTTACTTTGCAGGACATCACCTGCTGCAGCTCTTACATGATACGGGAGATCAGTGTTCTCCAATATCTTAATCAATGGTTCAATAGCTCTAGGATCCCCTAGTCTGTCCAGTGTTCTGCACACTGCTTCAAGATCTTCATCTGGCGCGCTCTTCATGATTATGTCTATCAATTTAAACGTCCAAGAGCGATCCTCATTTTTTCTAATTTCCTCATGTGGAATCATGTTTGTCTCCTTTGACAAAACGAATGTTGTGAATTCAAATTTCGGCGTCGCGAAGCCCGGCGCATGCAATGCGCCGCGGCTCTTCGCTGATTTCGCTATAAAGCTATCTAAAAGTAGTGATCTCGATTGATGCCGTCAAAAGCGGCCGCTGTTCATGCAGCAGCCCTTAAAACCGGCGCCCTGAGCCGCACGGACACAGATCCTTGCGACCGAGTTTCTCTACAAGTTCTTTATCACCATGAACAATACGTCGTCCACGCTTCACCCGTGACTCAGACGGGAACCCGCGTCTTCGCTTGCTGGACGATTCAAAAGGAGTAAAACTGTTCGTTATAGTTTGGCATTGTCCTATCCTCTCTGAATAAGGGAGAGACGTCGTTAGACCATCATATCAAATCGGCGCAACGACAGAATCGCATTCTAATGCAAGTTTTTCGCGGGCGCAAATGAAATTCCACTGCCAATGACTTACAATCGTGGGATGATTTCACTTCCCCTGATAAACAGCCGCTCTCACCAATGATATTTACTAAAACACAGAGACTTTCAATTCTTCTCGCCCTATCAGCCGTATTCCAATCAATAAGCTCGTGTTACGCGCACGAAGCTGTCCACAACGCCGATACATCTCATTCGACGCGAGGTCACGAGCCTGGTTACCATCGAAAGTTCAATGATGCCAAACACTGGGTCAAAGTTTTCGACGATCCCGAGCGCGACAAATGGCAATTGCCCGACAAAGTTGTCCAAACTCTAAGAGTCAAGCCGAAAGATGTCGTTGCTGATATTGGAGCCGGAACAGGCTATTTCTCATTTCGCTTAGCAAAGGCACAACCCGATTCGAAAGTCTATGCTGCGGACGTTGAACCGGACATGCTCTCCTTTCTAGAAGAAGAAGCGAAAAGACAAAACTGCAGCAACGTAATTCCATTCGAAATCAAGACGACCAATCCGGAACTGCCAGAGAAAGCCAATCTAGCACTGATCGTTGACACCTTCCATCACATCGACAGCCGCGTTCAATATTTCAAAGAATTGCAGTCCTCTCTCACGCCTGACTGCAGGCTGGTGATCATCGACTTCACTGAAAAGTCACCAGTCGGTCCGCCGAAAGATCATCGAATCGATAAGGGCGAAGTAATATCAGAGCTCAAAGAGGCAGGTTTTACACTCATTGATGAGAAACGGTTTTTACCATATCAGTATTACTTAGAATTCGGCAAGGCAGAAAAATAATTCTCGATTCCAACACCAAACTAGGCATGCGAACTATGTCTATCGCCCTTTGAAAAAATGAAATTGATTACGGAAAGCCGCTTCATTGCATAAGCATTTCCAGCCTGCTCTATTGCATCATTCAATTCGGGCGATGCAGGCGAGTACGCAAATAGAGATGGCTCTCGCTTCTCTTTGATAATCCCACCTTTCACAAAATCAGAAAGAGCGGCTTCGATGACTCGGGGATTCGAATATAGCCGCGAGGCGATTTCCGCGGCAGACAAAGCTTGTCTCTTCTCTTTCATAAAGAGAATGAGCTCCAGCTGCCAGACCGACTGAATGTGCTCACGCAGAAACTGCTGTGCTGCCTGCGTCAACTCAGAGCCAAAAGAGTCTTCATTGTCCATTCGGATACCTCACGCGGACAACATAGCCCCTTCCGAATGCCCGCTACCTTTAACTATACGCATGAATCGGAAAACTAACGTCACCCGAAACACTCACGCGGTAGCCCTTTCACTAACGCGGTATCGTTCATTAGGCCTGTTTTCAGTTTAAGGCAAGAGTTTTTCAACTAACTTTCAACGATCGCCAGGACGCTCAGAGACTGGGCACCATCTGCGGTGTATTTGATTGCGTAAGCCTTGAGACCGGTCTGGGTCGGCAGCGTAGTTCAAAAACGCAGATGAGCCAATCCATTGACAAGCGAAGGGGCGAGGAAGTCCGGGGACATCCAATCCCCTTCATAAAACAAACTTGAAATTAGCTGAGCGTAAAACTTAAAAAGTCCCACCTGATTGGCATTTTAGAAGATTGGAAAACCTGAAGATGCTTGACTTTCCTCCAGTTTTCGGGAATTGGGTACTAAACTTGTGAGAGTGGGGAATTGAGGAGATAGAAATGCGGACCCTGGTCTTAGGAGCCGGCGCGACCGGTGGCTATTTTGGCGGCAGGCTGCTCGAAACAGGGGCAGACGTTACATTCCTGCTGCGCCCCCAGAGAGCAAAGGATTTGCGCGAACGCGGATTAGCGATAAAGAGCAAATACGGCGATAGCCGCCTGACAAATCTGAAAATTATCGAGAAAGCAACAGAGCCATTCGACCTGATCATTCTCTCGTGCAAAGCGTATGACCTACAGAGCGCGATGGAAGCCATCAGTGGAGCTGTCGGCGAGAAGACAGCAATACTGCCTCTGCTGAACGGAATGCGACACTTCGAAGAACTCAAATCACGCTTCGGTGCCGACCATGTGATTGGCGGATTTTGCATTATTGCCGCAACAATGGACGCGGACGGAAACATTGCACACCTCAACGATATGCACACCATTAAGTTCGGAGAACTCGATGGAAAGCCGAGTGAACGCATCAGCAAGATTGAAAAAATGTTCGAGCCGGCAAATTGCATTTCCAAATCGAGTGAAACAATAGTTGCAGACATTTGGGAAAAGTGGGTGATGATTTCCTCTCTTGCCGCTCTGACAACTCTTATGCGTGCCAATGTCGGCGAAGTAGCTCGCTCTCCGGGAGGTCCGGAAATTGCCACGAAACTCTTCAACGAGTGCGTCTCGGTAGCGCGCGCACATGGATGCAATCCGCCTGATAGTTTCGTCAAGAATATGAGCGGGAGACTCTCCGACCCCGCCTCGACGCTTGCCGCCTCAATGTGCCGAGATGTAGAAAGAGGCAATAATGTTGAGGCAGATCAAATTATCGGTGATTTGATTGCAAAGGCACGCGAAAAGAATGTCGATGTGCCCATACTGGAAATCGCATACTGCAACGTCAAGGCTTACGAGCAGAGGCGCGCGGCCGCGACACAAGAAGCAGCAACAGCTGCAGTCAAGTAGAAAGACGAGCTCGGCAATCGCCGCTCAGGATAATCTATCTGCGCCCACGACGAAAACGACGTGCCGGCAATATCTTGCGTACAGCCGGTGTCGCGCCTGCTGTTCCAGTAGACTCGAGTTGGCGTCCGACAACTTTCTCGATATCTCGGACAAGATGACGTTGTTCTTCTGAAATAAACGAAACTGCTGTTCCGCTCTTTCCAGCTCGGCCTGTGCGACCGATACGATGCACATAATCTTCCGGCGTGTCGGGCAGATCGTAATTGACCACGTGGCTGATAGTCGGAATGTCGAGCCCACGAGCGGCTACATCCGTTGCTACAAGCACGGAAATTTCTCCCGTGCGGAATTTCTTCAAAGCGCGTTCGCGCTGAGACTGAGAAAGATCGCCATGAATTTCTTCCGCCACGACTTTGGCATCTTGCAGGCGGTCGCTCACCCAGCCTGCTTTACGTTTTGTGCGGGTAAATACGAGCACCGCCTCAGCTTCGAAATCGCCGAGCAATTTGAGCAATAGCGCGTCTTTGTTGAATTCAGTCACGTGAACAAATTGCTGATTCACAGTGGCGGCATCGACACGCTCGGTGTTGACTTTGACGATGACGGGATCTTCTGAAAATTCATTGGCAAGACGTCCGATGCGATCGTCGAGGGTGGCAGAGAACATCAGCGTTTGACGCTCCTTGTTCACCTTAGAGATAATTCTGCGCACCTGCGGCATAAAGCCAAGATCAAGAAGTCTGTCGGCTTCGTCCAGCACCAGCATTTCTACATTGCTGAGATCAACTGCTTTTCTCTCGAGATAATCATTCAACCGCCCCGGTGTTGCGACGATAATGTCGACGTTTCCTCGCAGCGAACGCAATTGCTGATCCATTCCGGCGCCACCATATAAGGTGATTACTTTCAGCTTGAGATTTTTGCTGAAGAGTTTGAATTGCGAGCTGACTTGAAGGGCCAATTCACGAGTTGGCACAAGCACAAGCGCTCTGGGCTTATCGCCCGGCTCCTGCAAACATTCCACTATCGGCAGCCCGAAAGCTGCCGTCTTGCCTGACCCGGTCTCCGCCGAGGCAAGTAGATTGTTTCCGTCCAGAATTAAACCGATAGTTCGTCTTTGAATTGTTGTTGGTTCGCTAATTCCTGCATCCTGCAGGGCAGCCAAAACTGGCTTGGACAAGCCAAGCTCCGCAAATTTCTGCAATTTCAATCTTCCTTTGTTTTCAAACTTATTGTTGAGTGGCAAATATGCCTACTGCTTCCAAATAGCCGCGCCTTCTGCGCTGTCCGAATAAATTTCGTTTCGTTGGTCATAGCCCGCTGGGCTAATTTATCGTCATGGCATTTATGAGCCGCTGGAGGCCTCGGGCGCCAAGATTACCTAGAGTATGTCATAAAAATGCCCGAATGTCAAAACTGGCGGGCACTTTCGTTACTTCGGCAGGGGGATTCACCAGCTCAAACCTTATAAAGGCTGATGGGTCGTCCGATTACACCGAATTAAGAGTGTGACGTCATTACAGAGGTGGGCAGGGCAGGCGGCAGATAACAGGGCGCCCTATACGCAGAGAGAAGGCAAAAACTGCCTTCTCTCCTTCCCGTGCGCGTTAAACCCTAAAATCGCAAATATTTAGACGGCAGCAGATACGCTTTTGCCAGCCCTGCTTGACGCTCCGTCCATCGCCATGCGCCGCTGCCAGACACCTACAGAATAGTTGCGAGCTGTGACAGGTTGGATACGGATTTCGAACAGAACCGTGACAGAAGCCAAGCGCCAGGGAGCAAAGCTGGTCCGCCCACCGGGGCGAAACCCGAAAAGCCCCACAGAGCTAGTATTAAGGAATTACCCGTTTTCGGGAATTCACGGGAGCCGTTTGGGGGCAATAGAATGATAGAACGGCAAAAGCGGAGCGACGCCCCGCCCAAACCGGCGACGGACGAAGTGAGGATTTTATGGTCAATTTGACCTGGAAAAGCGCAGGGGTTACCGATGTAGGGCTTAAGCGCAAAGACAACCAGGACAACTTCTATATAAGTGAAGACGGACGCTGCCTGGTCGTATGCGACGGCGTTGGCGGCGAAACCGGCGGGGCGCTGGCCAGCCGCCTGGCCGTAGAGACCGTCGAAACACTCTGGCTCTCCGAAAAGCCCGATATGGCGGATGTAGCAGCGGTCGAAGCCTGGATGCGCCGCGCCGTTGCCGAAGCGAATACATCGGTGAAGCAAGCTGCCGACGCCAGCGAAGACAAGAAAACCATGGGCACGACTATTGTGATGGCCGTCTTTGGTGAAGAGGGTTTGCTTCACGTCGCTCATGCCGGCGATTCGAGAACGACGCTGGTGCGTGACGGCAAAGCGGAAGTGCTGACGGTAGACCATTCAGTGGTGATGGAAATGCACTTGCGAGGTCAATTGACTCTCGAGCAGTGCGCGGTAAATCCCTACCGAAATTTGATAACCAGGTGCCTCGGTCACGAAGAAAACGTCGAGGTCGACTATTCAACCAAGCAATTGCAGGACAAAGACTGGATAATCCTCTGCACAGACGGACTGTCCGAAGTAGTGAAGCCGGACGAGTTGGGTCCGACGGTCAGCAATCACACAGATCCTCAAGAAGCTTGCGCAGAGTTATTGCAGATGGTTCTGGACAGAAATGCCCCGGACAACGTGACGATAATTGCGGTCGAGTATCAGCAAGTCGAAGCCCAAGTCCCGACCACGGCAGATTCGAAGTAGACTTATCGGTGTAATACCTTAAACTGATAAGCGAATCAGACGGTTTGCTCGTTGGCATTGGCGATGCCATTGGCACCCCTTTCCAAAAGTGCACTCCGTGAAATTGCAGCAGAAGCGCAATGAGCAAAAATAACAGCAATTCAAAGATCAAAATACTGCTGGTGGAAGACCACGAAGCAACCCTGAAAGGACTGCGCAGCGAATTGGCTGCCGAAAGCGATTTCGAAGTTGTCGGCATTGCCACCACCAGTGAAGAAGGCATGAGCATCGCCAAAAATTTGCGACCTGATATCGTTCTTCTCGATTTGCATTTGCCGGATTCGGAAGGCCCAAAGTCGCTCACTGAATCCTTTTGCTCTCTGAAAGATACGCGCGTCATCGTATTCTCCAGTGATGCGCGTGCAGCAATTTTGCAAATCGTTCTGCAAACCGGTGTCTCAGGCTATCTCTTGAAGTCGGAGCCGATAGCAAAAGTCGCAGAGGCGATACGACAAGTTTCAGCCGGCACTGTTCCAGTTATCTCGTCAGATCTGGACACGACAAGACATCCGAAAGTGACGGGCGCTGAGCAGCATTTGCTGACATTGCTTGCACGTGGAATGAAATATCAGGAAATTGGCGAGAAGCGATTTACCTCCCCCGAGACGGTGCGAAAGCAAGTGGATGCGCTGCTCGACAAATTAGGAGTCGAGAGCAGAGAAGCTCTTATCGCCTGGGCTGTGGACAATGGCTATGGCAAATTGGATCCTGCGCCATGAGCAAGCTGGAAAACAAGCAACGAGAAGAAGCTTCAGAGGTTTTGCTGAATTCTCTGCAAGAATTTTTCATTCTTCTGGGAAAACGCTACAACTCAACGGTTCATGATGAACTTTTGAAGATGACGA
The DNA here is from genome assembly GCA_019745505.1 of Candidatus Obscuribacterales bacterium. Taxonomy (GTDB): domain Bacteria; phylum Cyanobacteriota; class Vampirovibrionia; order Obscuribacterales; family Obscuribacteraceae; genus QKMZ01. The sequence goes on from JAIETE010000278.1 coordinate 33,353, forward strand.
CACAGCGCCTGACAGTTGCGGACGGAGTGGAGAACGCACCAAAACGTCTGGTGGTAGCAACTTCTCAGTGGGCACTGAGCATGCGTGGTCGCGCCGGTCTTGTGGAAGCATTCATCCTGCCGGCAACCGAATTGATGAATTTACCCAACAGCGAATTGCCGTCACGAGCAAAGCTGACGCTGAGAGTGCACGATGGCGGCTCTGGAGCATGGATGGTAAATGACGTGATCGTCACCGGTGACGAGATGAATGCGCTCATGCGCGGTTTGTTCAAAGACGTTGTCGGACGCACCAGGCATGATTTCGACGACATGCCGGAACCGATGCGCCTGATCGCAGGAGGGCAGAGTTTTGCAGGCACAGTAAGATCGCTCGTCGCAGAAAAGCATGCGCTCGTGCAAAAAATAGTCGACCAGCAAGAAGCGATTCAAAACAATCTTGCCCGCGATCTTCACGATGTTGTTCTTGGCAATGTGATGCTTCTGCGCCGCTCCGTTTCCGGGGGCAAGCCATTGTCAACAGAAGAAGCCGTTTCAGTGCTCGATGAAATTGCAAAGCGATTACGCGATGTCTGTCAGGAACTCTCTCCGCGAGATTTGAAAGATTGTGGTCTGAGACCAATGATCGAAGAGCTCTGCAGCAGTTTATCGACGCGCGTCGGCTGCAAAACTCATTTCGTCTGCCCTCCCGATCTGCCGGATTTTCCGCAGGAAGTAGCTCTTCACGTCTACCGCATTGCCCAAGAGTGCTTCAACAATATTGCCAAACACGCGTCTGCATCTGAAGTTACGCTCTCCATTGTGCTTTTGCAAAACGTCTTCACGATGACTATTGCCGACAACGGCGTTGGATATGACACGGAAAGACCAGCTGGACGAACACGAGCCGGCGGAAGCGGCGCCAGCATCATTCGTGAAAGAGCAGAACTGATTGGCTGTATCTATCCATCTCGCGTTTGGTTCGACTCACAACAAGGACAAGGAGCCAAATTGACTCTGGAAATTCTCGTCTCGGGCGGCCCCGGGGAAAAGAAACCGGAATAGGTCGATTTCTCAGGTAGTCGTGCGACAAACTTGCAATAATGTGCCAGGCTGCAAGGATGCCCGGCGACAGCTGATTCGGCGTCAATTGACGACATGACAATGGAGAAAGAAGGAGTTTGACTTTGCTTCAAGGACTGCTGACTACGCTTGCCGTTGTATTCGCGTCCATTCTTGGCTTACTGGCATCGCGAAAGTGGCTGGACAAACACCATCCGGAGCTCAAGGGACAGCACGATATCACCGATCCGTACTCGCAATTCGTGGCTATGCTTTTTGCTGTTCTGCTCGGATTCATGGTAGCGGATTCAATGCAGCGATTCGGCGAAGCGCGTGAGACAGTCCAGCAAGAAGCATCCTCCCTGGGAAACGTTTTCCGTCTGGCTGAGGGCTTGCCCAAAGCAAATGAAAATCGACTTCGCGACCTGTGCGCACTCTATGCCAAAGAGGTCATTGAGGACGAATGGCCGATGCTGGCTCAGCACAAGGACAGTCCAAAGGCTTGGATTATCTACAGACAGCTCTGGAATACATGCATGACCTACGAGCCCGTCACACAGCGACAGAGCAATGCCCAGCAAGCCTTGATGGAGGCAATGGAGAGCTTAGGCAATAGCAGGAGAATGCGGGTCGAAGCCTTGCACGCAGGATTGCCTACCGTGCTTTGGGTCGTGCTTTTCATAGGCGGCGCCGCGACAATCGTGTTTACTTACTTCTTTGCTGCGGACAATGTCAAAATTCAAATTGTGATGGTATCTATGGTCAGCCTGGTGATCTGCCTCAATCTGTTTCTGCTCGCATCTTACGACGATCCTTTCAAAGGAGACGTCCAGGTGACGCCGGCAGCTTTTGAAACGCAGATCAATCTTTTCAAGCTGGAGCGAGATATAGAATCGAAGGCGATCACAGTTCCAGAATTCAAATAGAAACGGTCTGCCAAATCATTTCAGAAGCGGGCGAATGTTTTCTACCGGTCGACCGAGAACTGCTTTGTCTCCACGTTCTACAATTGGACGCTGAATCAAATCCGGGTGCTTCACCATCAGCGCGACTATTTCCTTGTCGCTCAACTCAGCCTTGGCGAGCCCGAGTTCTTTGTACGAAGTTTCGCCCGTGCGCAGAAGATCTCGTGCCGAAATTCCCATCTTCTTCAACAATTCCATCAACTTTGTTTGAGAAAGTGGCTTCACGTAATAGTTGATTTTTTCATAGTCGGCGCCGGCTTCTCTCAAAATCTTGTCGACCTCGCGGCATTTGCTGCAAGTCGGTTTTTCATAGACGGTGATTTTTTCTTTCATGAGGAAACCCCATCAGTTGCAAGCGCACACCATGTTAACATTCTGAGCGATCTGTTCACTCGACGTTCACTTGAATTTGTCATTATCTGGCATATAAGTCGAGGTAGTATGCCGAGAAGAAATACCACCGCTGCAGGCAAAACTTGCTCACCTGAATTAGGACTCGTCTGTATTTCGTTCAGTGGAGAGATTCGCTATCGCACCATTACCCGCACTCGGTACATGGCCCTTGCAAAGCCTGAGCGAACGCGTGTGCTGAGCGAAATCTACGGCGACAATGTAGAGACTTTCGAGAAAGCGCTGCAGTTCTGTGAGAGACGCAAGATAAGGCTGTATCGCATGCCTTCATCTATTTTTCCATTCGCCGACACGCCGGATGGTCTTTCGGTGCTGCGAACATTCACGGAAAAACTAGCGAATCTCGGAGCAATGGCAAACAACCTGGGCATCCGCATTGTTGCGCATCCTGACCAGTTTGTCGTCCTGAGCTCCGATTCACAGGAAGTCATAGACAACAGCATTACAGTGCTGCAGATGCACGCGGACATATTCGACATGATGGGACTGTCTAGAAGCGCCTACAACGCAATTATCATCCACGGGGGCAAACGCGGCAACGAGAAAATTCTCAAACGCACTGTCAGTAAGCTTCCTGAGTCGATTCGCAGCCGCCTGACCCTGGAAAACGACGAAATTTCATATTCAGCTAACACAATTCTTGCAATCTGTTGCGAGACTGGTCTGAGCATGATTTTCGACGCTCATCATCATTTGATTATGGAAAAGTGCGGGGATTATACCGATCCTAGTATCAGGAAAGCCATGGAAGCTGCGCGCAAAACCTGGCATCCAAACGAAGAGTGGCAACTCGTCCATATCT
>JAIETE010000288.1 GCA_019745505.1 Candidatus Obscuribacterales bacterium
AAAAAGCCCGAGACAATGCGACAGATCTATGTTTTGCCGGAAATCAAAATTACTGTGGACATGAAGGACCTGCAAAAGTCCGACCATCAAGAGAAGGGTATGGGCGAAAAAGCAAAGAAAGATGAGCGTGCCGACAAAGGCAACAAATTGGATAAGGGCGATAAGCACAAGAAAGAAGCTAAAAAAGCTGAATCTAAGCCATTCAATTGGGATTCCGACGATCCCCTGGAAGGCATTGACGTGAGCGGCTACTAAAAGTTTTGGGAAGAAAGACCGAGAAAGGGGGCATCGCACGCAAGGGCGATGCCCCTCTTTTACTGAAATCGCCTGACGGTGAGCTTGTCGTCTATGACGTGAATAATGGCTTCTCAGCCGATGGAGAGCAGAACCGCGAGCTCTGTATAAGTAAGACGCCAGAAAAGAGAAAGCCGCGATTGCTTACCTATCATCGCTGTCTGGATGGAAAAAACATCAGTGCTGTTTGATCATTCTGCCGAAATGCGACAAGGGAGATGCAAATGCATCTCCCCTGAAAAGTGGCTTGCAGCCTCTTACTTTTTGAACCGGTCGACACCTGGCATCGACTCTTTGATTATCGAAGGGCGCATGCAATGCGCCCCCACGGGCATCGACTCTTGGAATATCGAAGGGCGCATGCAATGCGCCCCCACGACGCTTGGATCTTCGAAGGGCGCATGCAATGCGCCCCCACGAATATCGGTTATGCGGGCACGTTGAACGAGCCTTCGCCGATCGGAGGATAGATATCTTCTTCCTCTTCCTCTTCTTCCTGCACTTGGGTGTGGCCTTGGAAGCCAGTACCGGCAGGGATGAGGCGACCGATGATGACGTTTTCCTTCAAGCCGCGCAGCCAGTCCTTCTTACCTTCAACCGCAGCTTCCGTGAGGATACGGGTTGTTTCTTGGAAGGATGCAGCCGAGATGAAGCTTTCCGTGTTCAAGCTGGCTTTGGTGATACCGAGCAAGACCGGTGTGAATGTAGCTTCGCGGATGCCGAGTTGTCTGCAGCGCTCGTTCTCTTGATCGATCGAATAGCGCTCCATGAGTTCGCCCGGCAACAAGATAGTTTCGCCCGGCTCGTCGACACGCACTTTGCGGGTCATCTGACGAACGATAACTTCGATGTGTTTGTCGGCGATTTCTACACCTTGTGAGCGGTATACAGATTGAACTTCGTCAACCAAGTACTTCTGTGCTGCTTCGATGCCGAGCAAGCGAACAACGTCGTGCGGGTTGGGCGGACCGTCGGTAAGTGCTTTACCGATCGGAATGTCTTCCCCGTCTTCGACAACGATGTTGAGTCCGGCAGGAATGATGATTTCCTCTTCGCCTGCGTCTGAGTAGACGACATAGAGGCGGTGGGTATCATCTTCGGTAACCACTTTGGCGCGTCCTGCACGTTCTGCAAGAATGGCGTTTTCTTTCGGCTTTCTGGCTTCCAACAATTCTTCGACTCTCGGAAGACCCTGAACGATGTCCCCGGTCTTTTGTCTTTCGAAGATGAGGGTTGCCAGCAAATCACCTCTTTGTACCAGCGCTCCGTCTTCACTCTGCAATTGAGTGTTGACTGAGATCAAGTACGGACGGCCTTTTCTGACGAAGTAGTCGGTGCCTTCGATTTTGACGACTTGTCCTGATACTGTGGACGGAGTCGACTTGGTGAGAGCATCGCCCTGCTTGACCAGATCGCCTTCTTTGGCGACTGCGGCACCTTTGCCCTTGTGGAGAACTTGCTGTTCTTCCGTGATGAGCAAGATACGGCGTTCGTCTGTCTTGGACAGTTGTACGCGCGCTGCCGATTTGGTCAATACCTGAGTCGTTGCTACAGCCGATTTAGCTTCAACGATGTCGCCGTGCTGTACGGACAGCAGGGTGACGTTGATGTCGTGCTCACGACGCAGCAGGATGTTTTCTTGAACGACGATGTTGAGGTCGTCGGTGATTTCCACCAAGCCCTTCAAAGTCGCCAATTGTCCTTGCATTTGCAGTACGAGCGAAGTGCGGGTCAGTTGTGCACCTTGCAGGTTGCGAACTTTTTCTCTGTCACGGAACAGCAATTGCGTGACCGAGCGCAAAGAAATCTTCTCGTCGGTTGCTCTGTGCTTGAACTTCGTCTCGCGCGGCTCGATCCAATACTCTTCGACCGGACGGACGAGGAGTTGCATGGTGCCGTCTTCGCGCTCGATGACGTTGACGATCTTGCGATCTTTGTACTTCATGCCTTCGAGGATCTCGGTACCCGGATCGACGATTTGACCTTCCTGTACTTTTACTTCGGTCGGATCGCCGATGCCGTGCAGATCGCCCGGACGGATGATTACTTCGTGGATGATGTCGTTGTCGGCAACGATTTCGACAACACCGTCCATGTGAGCGAATACGTCTTTGACGACTTCTTGTCCGGCCGTCACCAACTCGCCGGTCTCGCACATCTTGAGCGAGCTGTCCTTGGAGATGAAGTGAACTTCTTCCGGAACGAAGAGCACGCGACCAGGCTTGGTTACGACTCTGCGATCGTCGATTTCTACGCCGTCATAGATAATCTCGCCACCGGTAGTGACGACATTGGTGCCGTCTTCGACCAGTTCGGCGACGATCTTGCCATTTTCAACAATTTCGCCTTCGGCAATCTTGAGCGTGTAGGCTTCTTTTTGCTTGTTGACTCTCCAGGTGTAGCCTTGCTTGGCGCCTTCGAGTTTGGCGTTGCCTGCGCCGACAGAAGCGATGACGATATTCATCTCTTTGCCTTTCATCAGGCGGGTGACGGTCTTGCGGCCGCTCTTAACTTGTTCTGTTTCCAATTCCGGTCCGAATCTGACTTCACCGCCGTGTTCGGTGGTGATTTGGATTTCGGCAAGAACATCATGCGCATTTACGTCTTGTCCGTCTTTGACGACTACGTGAGCGCCTGACGGCAAGTTGTATACGTCCCCTTCCAGTACCCAGATGATACCGGCGCGGTTGGCCGTGCGGGAGATATTGCCCTGACGGTCTCGTTTTTCGTCAGCCTGGAAGCCTGCGAATGCGACACGACCCGAGATGTCGGCGGTGATATCTTTGGTCGCGCGTTCGGTCAAGTTCTTCTTGGCGCCCGGCGGATCGTACTCGGCGATTACCTGACCGGCGGAGATTTCCGAACCGGATGGAACCATGAGCAGAGCGCCTACCGGCAGAGCTGCGGAGTCTTCCTTCTTCTCATTGGCGAACTTGATGGAGCCTTCGCGGGTTGTTTGTTCCACGATGTCACCATAAGCGGTGCGCACTGATTTGCAAGGAATCTTGAATGTGAGCGTGCCGGTGAGAGGTGCTTTGACCTGCACACGGGACGATCCGCCGGCGACGGCGCCGCCGGTGTGGAATGTTCTCATTGTGAGCTGTGTTCCAGGCTCACCGATTGACTGAGCGGCGATGATACCGATTGCTTCGCCGACGTCTACCTGGCGCTTCGATGTCATCGAATAGCCGTAGCACTTCTGGCAAACGCCGTATTGGCTTTCGCAAGTGAGCGGTGAGCGCACTTTGACGTAAGGCTGTTTCTTGAGCGCTTTGGCGTGTTCTTTTGCCCAGTTGACGCTGATCGACTCGCCGCCTTTGGCGATTACTTCGCCTGTCTCGGTGTCGACAACATCTACTGATACGCAACGTCCGACCACGCGCTCTTCCAGGCTGACCATTTCTTTGTCGCCTTCTTTGATAGCGTGCATGTCGATGCCGCGTACTGTTCCGCAATCGAGATCGCGGACGATAACGTCTTGGGCTACGTCTACCAGACGGCGGGTCAGGTAACCCGAGTCGGCTGTCTTAAGCGCTGTATCTACGAGACCTTTTCTTGCACCGTAAGACGAGATGATGTATTCGGTTACGTTCAAGCCTTCGCGGAAGTTCGCCTTAATCGGCAAGTCGATGATCTGACCTTGAGAGTCAGCCATCAAGCCCCGCATACCGACGAGCTGACGGACCTGGGAGATGTTACCCCGGGCGCCGGAGAATGCCATCATGTATACAGGATTGAGGCGGTCGAAATTGTCGACAACTTCTTTCGTCAATTGGTCAGTGGTGGCAGACCAGGTATCGATAACCTTGTTGTAGCGTTCGACTTCCGTGATTTCGCCGCGTTCGTAGCGTCTTTGTGCCGCTTCGATTTCTTTTTCCGCAGACGAGATCAACCCGCGTTTCGCTTCTGGAACGTCGAGGTCGTCAATCGAGATCGTTACGCCGGCTTTGGTGGCGAACTGGAATCCCAAATCTTTGAGAGCGTTGGCGAGTTCGGCGGTGCGAGCCGTGCCGTACTTTTCGTAGACAGTAGCCAGCAATTTGCCGAGCTTCTTCTTGTCCACTGTCTCGTTGATGAACTCCATTACTTCTTCTTTTTTAGGCGTCGTAACCATGGGTTCCTCTTTAGTGCTTTGGTTTGGTTAGCTTAGTTTTGAGGTTTGAAACTTTGTCTTTCGGAGGAGCGCCGCCGTTTCTCATTGCGTTCTGCTTTTGAAACGGACGGCACTCGACCGTTAATTAGTTGACCGAAGCGATCGCGCTGCGCACAACTTCGTTGAAGATGATGCGTCCAGGCGTCGTTTCAACTGTCTTGCCGCCGCCTTCGCGATCGCGCACTTTGATTTTGGCGTGCAGATCGACAACACCGGCTTCATAGGCAGAACGCGCATCAGCCAGGCTGACGAAGCGCATTCCGGCTCCACGGCATCGTTTCGGATCATCCGAACCCGGCTTTTCGATAGTCAGGTAATAGATGCCGAGAACCATGTCCTGGGTCGGTGTGATGGTCGGCTTGCCGGTTGCCGGCAGCATGACGTTGTTGGAAGCGAGCATGAGCATGTGTGCTTCAGCTTGCGCTTCAACGGAGAGCGGTACGTGAACAGCCATTTGGTCGCCGTCGAAGTCGGCGTTGAATGCCGAGCAAACGAGCGGGTGCAATTGGATAGCGCGACCTTCTACCAGTACCGGTTCGAAGGCTTGGATACCCAATCTGTGCAGCGTAGGAGCGCGGTTGAGCAGTACGGGGTGTCCTTGGATTACTTCTTCCAGGATTTCCCAGACGATTGCCGAGCCCTTTTCGATCTGCTTCTTGGCTGACTTGATGTTTTGAACAATTTGACGCTCGATCAATTTGTTGATGACGAACGGCTTGAAGAGTTCCAGCGCCATTTCGCGCGGCAGACCGCATTGATGCAATTTCAATGTCGGACCGACGACGATAACGGAACGGCCGGAGTAGTCAACGCGCTTACCGAGCAAGTTTTGACGGAAGCGACCTTGCTTGCCTTCGATGATGTTCGAGAGCGATTTGAGCGGTCGGTTATTAGGACCGACAACGACACGACCACGGCGACCGTTGTCGATGAGCGCGTCTACTGCTTCTTGAAGCATGCGCTTTTCGTTGCGGACGATGATTTCCGGAGCGCCCATTTCGAGCAAGCGCGCCAGACGGTTGTTGCGGTTGATCACCCTTCTATAAAGGTCGTTCAAGTCGGAAGTCGCGAAACGTCCCCCGTCCAACTGAACCATCGGGCGCAGGTCGGGCGGTGTTACCGGCAGAACGTCGAGAACGACCCAGGTCGGGTCGGTGTGCGAGTTGAGGAGAGCCTCAACCAAACGCAGTCTCTTGATGATCTTGGCGCGTTTTTGCTGAGAGCCGGAAGCTGATGCCAGCTCGTCTCTCAATTGCTTGGACAATTCGCGCAGTCCGGGCAATTCGAGCAGTCTGCCTCTGTCGTCCTTGTTGTCCGGTCTTTCGTAGACTGGACGGGCGATTTCGTTGAGAAGTTGTTTGATCGCTTCAGCACCGATGCCGACGTCGAACTGTACGTTCTGATCGTCGATCAAGCGCTCGTATTCTTCTTCGGAAAGAAGTTGATACTTGTGCAAGTCAGGCGAATTGCCCTGGTTTGTCACTATATAAGCGTTGAAATAAACGACTTGTTCCAGGTCGCGCAGCGGTTGATCTAGCAACAGACCGATGTAACTCGGAATGCCCTTCAAGAACCAGATGTGCGTGACAGGCGATGCCAGTTTGATGTGGCCCATGCGGTGACGGCGGACTTTGGAGTCAGTGACTTCAACTCCGCACCGTTCGCAAGTGATACCACGGTGTCTGACGCGTTTGTACTTACCGCAATAGCATTCCCAGTCCTTGGAAGGTCCAAAAATACGTTCGCAGAAAAGACCGTCTTTTTCCGGTTTGAGCGTTCTATAGTTAATCGTCTCAGGCTTGGTCACTTCGCCGTGAGACCAGCTCAGGATGCGCTCTGGCGAGGCAACCCCGATCTTAATGTAGTCAAACCGATCAATACTTGTAGGCATCTTACCCGAAAGACCTCCAGAACATTGGGCTTATAAGCCCTGTCTTTGTGTGTGGCCAGTGTGTCGCTTTTGCGAGGAACAACGAACCATCTCCTATCTCTATAAATAGGAAAGGGTTCGAGGGAACGTTCTGAATGTTTGAATGTGTCTAGCACTCAGAACGTTCCGGTCAAGTCATTTAGAAGTCGTCATCCGCGCCTTCATCATCTCCAGCTTCGACATCCGATGCTGCTGCTCCAGCGTCATCACCGCCGCCGAGGGCAGAAACAACGTTTTGCATGATCGATGAAGTGCCGGTATCCGATCCGCTGTCCGACTCGGAGTCGCCGCCGCCTTCGTCACCGAAATCATCATCGCCTTCGGAAACGGCTACAACACCTTGAGGAACGGACTGCTGTCTCAGTTCTGCAAGCTCGGACTCGATGCCGATCTCGCCGAACGGACTCATGCGGCGCATGCCGCGCGGGCGTACTTCTTCTACTTCAGTCATCAAGTCGACTTCGATTTCACCGCCTTCGCGCGTGCGCTTGGCGACGGAAACGTCGAGACCGATGGATTGCAGTTCGCGAACCAGTACCTTGAATGATTCAGGAATACCGGGGCGCTTCAGGTTTTCACCCTTAACGATAGATTCGTACGCTTTGGAACGACCATTTACGTCGTCGGACTTGATGGTCAACATCTCTTGCAGTGAGTACGAGGCGCCGAAGGCTTCGAGAGCCCAGCACTCCATTTCTCCGAGACGCTGTCCGCCGAATTGCGCTTTACCGCCCAGAGGCTGTTGCGTAACCAGCGAGTATGGTCCGGTTGAACGAGCGTGAATCTTGTCGTCAACCAAGTGGACCAGCTTCATCATGTAGATTTTGCCGACGGTGACAGGATTGTCGAAGGGGTCGCCTGTACGTCCGTCCGACAGGATGACTTTACCGTCATCACCGACCCACGGCGATTCAGCTTTGACTTTGCCCTTCTTGATCTCGTCATGAACGAGAGCCGATGATGCTTCTTTGGCGTGCATTTCGTCGAACGGCGGCACTTCATAGTGCAAGCCGGTGAGCATTGCTGCCAATCCGAGCAGTGTTTCGAATGTCTGTCCGACATTCATACGGCTCGGCACACCAAGCGGGTTGAGAACGATGTCGACCGGTGTGCCATCCGGAAGGAATGGCATATCTTCGACAGGAAGAATCTTGGCGACAATACCCTTGTTGCCGTGACGTCCTGCGACTTTATCTCCGACCGAGATCTTACGTTTTTGTGCGATGTATACGCGGACCACTTTGTTAGCGACGGGCGGGAGCTCATCACCTTTTTCGCGGTCGAACACTTTGACGCCTACAACACGACCGCCTTCACCGTGCGGAACGCGCAGTGAATTGTCGCGAACGTCTCTTGCCTTTTCACCGAATATGGCGCGCAAGAGTTTTTCTTCCGGCGGGTGTTCCGATTCGCCCTTCGGTGTGATCTTGCCGACCAGGATGTCGTCAGGATAAACACGCGAACCGATTCTGACGATGCCGTTTTCGTCGAGGTGACGCAGCGATTCTTCAGATACGTTAGGCACTTCGCGAGTGATTTCTTCCGGACCGAGCTTCGTCGAGCGAGCGTCGATTTCCAACTTTTCAATGTGGATGGAAGTCATCACGTCGTCGTAAACGAGACGTTGAGATATAAGGATCGCGTCTTCGAAGTTGTAGCCTTCCCATGGCATGAAGGCCACGAGCAGGTTGCGTCCTACCGCCAGTTCACCACGCTTGGTGGCAGCACCGTCGGCGATGACCATGCCCGGCTTGATGTTTTCACCGACTTCAACAATCGGTTTTTGGTTCAAGCAGGTGTCTTGGTTGGAGCGTTGGAACTTCGAGAGTCTGTATTTGACCAGTCTCTTGTCCTTCGTGCGCACGTGAATAGCAGTTGCCGAAACGTATTCGCACTTGCCTTCCACGTCAGCAACGACCACCATGCCGGAGTCTTTTGCGGACTGCTTTTCGATGCCGGTCGTCACGAATGCGCGCTCTGTTTGAATCAGAGGCACTGATTGACGTTGCATGTTCGAGCCCATCAAGGCGCGGTTAGCGTCGTCGTGCTCGAGGAACGGGATGAGAGCTGTTCCTACCGATACGATCTGAATCGGTGACACGCCGACATAGTCGACTTGCTCAGGCGGAGTTTCTTCGAACTCGGCCTTGTAGCGCACCGGAACCAGAGGATGAACGAAGTCGCCGTTGTCCTTTACCGGAACGTCACCGGGAGCGACACGGTATTTATCTTCTTCATCGGCGGTGAGGTAGTGAATGTCATCGCTGACCCTGCCGTTTACTACCTTTCTATATGGCGTTTCGATGAAACCATACTCGTTGACTCGAGCATGTGTTGCCAGGGAGCCGATCAAACCGGCGTTCGGACCTTCCGGAGTTTCTACCGGGCAGATACGACCGTAGTGACTGGGGTGAATATCGCGGACCGCGAAACCAGCACGTTCTCTCGACAAACCGCCCGGTCCAAGTGCAGACAGTCTGCGCTTGTGTGTCAGTTCTGCCAGAGGATTGGTCTGGTCCATGAACTGTGACAACTGCGACGAACCGAAGAATTCACGGATCGCTGCAACGAGTGGCTTTGTGTTGAGCAGGTTGGCAGGGGTGAGGGTGTCGACATCTTGCAATGTCATACGCTCACGAACGATTCTTTCCAAACGAGTCAAACCGATGCGGAACTGGTTTTGAAGCAGTTCGCCGACCGATCTGATGCGGCGGTTGCCGAGGTGGTCGATGTCATCGACCTGTCCATCGTCGTAGTGCAAGCCAATCAAATAGTCCACTGCAGCCACGATATCTTCGCGGGTCAATGTTCTTTGTTGTTCAGGCACTGAAAGTGTCAGTTTCTTATTCAACTTATAGCGGCCGACTTTGCCCAAGTCGTAGCGCTTGTCGTCGAAGAAGCGGCTGTCGATGATCGACTGTCCACCGGCTACGGACGGCGGGTCGCCTGGACGCAGCTTTCTGTAGACTTCGATCAAAGAGTCTTCTCTGGACTTGGTGTTGTCCTTTTCAAGCGTCTTCTTAAGGAAGTCGCGGTGACGGAAGAGCGATTCCATTTCGGAATCCGAATAGCCAAGCGCTCTCAGCAAGGTGGTTGCCGGGAGCTTTCTGTTCTTGTCGATTTTGACGTAGATAACGTCATTGACGTCTGTTTCGAACTTCAGCCAGGCGCCGCGGTTCGGAATCAAAGTCGCAGAGAACGTACGTTTACCGTTGGTGTCGATTTCGCGCTTGTAATAGATGCCGGGGCTTCTGACAATCTGCGAAACAATGACGCGTTCGGCGCCATTAATAATGAACGTACCGCGGTCGGTCATCATAGGGATGTCACCGACGTAGATTTCTTGCTCCTTGATTTCACCGATTTCGCGGTTGACCAGGCGCATTTGAATACGCAATTTCTTCGTGAAGCTGGCGTCGAGCTCTCTGGCTTCCTCAGGCGTCTTTGGCTTGTTAGGCTCTGTGTGATCTTCGAATGTGTAATTCGTCAAGAAATGGAGCTCGAGCTTGCCCGTGTAGTCTTTGATAGGGCTGAATGCTCGGAGTTCTTCTCCGAGACCCTCATCGATAAACCACTTGAACGAACTCTTCTGAATTTCTGCCAAATCGGGCAAGTCGGCGATGCGTGAGCTGCCGACCCCGAAGGTCTTGACGCGCTCCGTTAACTCTAAAGCCATCGATTACCTCTGGGTTCTTGGTCGGGGACCATTGACAATATGCAAGCACGGCGATTTGCTCGCACAGACCAATGCGACGTTGGTACGTGAGCGCAAACCGGAATTTGCAACTATACGTAGCTACTAATTGTATTGTCAAACGAATTGTTGTGAATGTTGAAGTGATGGGTTTGGGGTTTTGTCGAGTTAACTGTGTCTCATAATCCTGAAGTCAGTCGAATTAACGCGCAACAGATTTGATTAAATCTCGCTAATCATATTGCGACTTTGTAGTAACCGCTTGTTTTGGGGTGAAAAAACGCTCAGATTGCCGAAAATGATCGATTGAGATCTTGCTGTTTCTGGAGGTCTTGTGATCGCAGCGGCACAGTGGGCTGATCTGATAAAACGCGCGCTGTTGCCAGTATGGCGATAAATTTGCAAGATCCAGTGATCATGCGGTTTCTATTCGAACAATATCGGCTGCATATTGATAACTTCTACGCTGTATGATCAGTTTTGGGGATGGAGCGCTGCTGGTGTAGCGTGCGGTCTTCAAAACCGTTGTGGGGCAGATAAACGCTGTCCTGGGTGGGTTCGATTCCTACGCGTCCCCGTAATTGTCAAGCGAGATTGTCAAGAGAGATCGGCGATTCGCAAACCGAAAAATTCCACTGGTGGGGGCTTTACAAAGATTAGCCGCCACCCATAATTAGTTATTGGAACTTGGCGTTTAATTCTAGAAAGTCGGTCTTCGTGAATTCTCAAACAGGAGCTTTAGCCTGGCTCGACCAGTTTGCAGGCTATTTGGAAGTAGAAAGAAATTACTCTTCCAATACGATCAGAGCTTATCTCAATGATCTTCGGCAATTACTAACAGCAGATGTGAGCGAGTCCAACGCTGCCGCGGCAGTAGTTGAAGCGCGCGAAGCGTCGCCGCAACCCGATGAAAGCAGCTCGACGACTACCCAAGGTGGCGACGATATTGAATCGTCCGCTTCTCCTGAAGTAGAAAAGCTAAAAGCTTATATTCGTCAGATGCAGGAGCATTACAGCCGCCCTACAGTGGCTCGTAAGATCTCCGCCATCCGCAGCTTCTATCGATACCTGCGCCGCGAACATTTGATTGAAGAAGATCCATCCAAAATGGTGCGTGGTCCAAAACTGGCCAGACGGCTTCCCGCCTGTCTGGACAGAGAAGAAGTCTCCAGACTCCTTCAAGCACCGGATCAGTCTTCTCTCGGTATTCGCGACAGAGCACTCATGGAAGTTCTCTACGCGACCGGTATGCGCGTAAGCGAACTGTGCAGTTTGCGCGTAAAAGACTGGGATCCGGCGCAAATGGAAATGAGAGTAATCGGCAAAGGCTCCAAGGAGCGTGTCGTACTTCTCAATCAAAGTGCCGCTCAGTGGCTTACTTCTTACTTGTCCAATCACTGGAGCCGTTTGGCAGGCGGACGCATCGCTCAACCCGATCATCCGCTTTTCGTAAGCCGTCAAGCTACAAAACTCTCTGCGCGTTCTGTGCATAGAATCGTTCTTAAGTATGCGCGCAAAGCCGGCATCAACAAGCCGATTACCCCGCACACCTTGAGACATACATTTGCTACACACTTGCTGGAAGGCGGAGCCGACCTGCGTGTGGTGCAAGATTTGCTGGGACATACGACCATCAGCACAACGCAAATTTATACGCATGTGACGATGGATCGCCTTCGCAAAGTCTATATGAACACTCACCCGAGAGCGTAGCTCAAGGGATGGGCGTGGGGCGCATTGCGTAGGGCTCATTTTGTGGGGGCGCGTTGCGTGGGGGCGCGTTGCACGCGCCCACTAAAATCCTCTAAAGGCGGCTTGCGGGCCGCCTTTTCTTTACTAAATAAGCTCATTCTTGCCTTCATAGTTATAATTACAGCCAGGAAGAAGTCATCAGTTCATAAACTTCCAAGAATGTGAGGGTCCAAATTGGCGAGGCGCCGTTCGAAGGCGAAGAGTAACGGGCAAAACAGCTTTGGCCGGTTTGTCGGGAAAAGCACGCGCATTGTTTTCTTTTCTGTGCTTGTTTGTGGTGCCATTGGTGTCGGCTATTTCGGCGCTTCCCTCTTTCGCCAGTTGCAAGATTTACCGGACATAACCCTGGTTGAGCGATACGAACCGATTGAAGCGATTCAAGTGTTCGATATCAACGATCACATGGTGTGCACCGTGGAAGGTGACGAGGACAGACGCGTCATTCCTCTCAACCAGGTCTCCAAGCAAATGCAGCAAGCCATGCTCGCGGCAGAAGATCACCACTTCTATGAGCACCACGGCGTCAATTACATGTCCATCATTCGCGCCTCTCTGGTCAACGTCCAGGCCGGCCGCGTGAAAGAAGGGGGCTCTACGATCACGCAGCAGCTGGTCAAGAATCTCTTCTTTACGGAAGGCATGCGCACCTTCGACAGAAAGATCAAAGAAGCTTATTTGGCCAATTCTCTGGAAAGCAAATACCCGAAAGAGCGCATTCTGGAGATGTATCTCAACCAGGTCTATTTCGGCAACAACGCATACGGCATCGAGCGCGCCGCTTCGCGCTATTTCGATCGCACTGCCGCCAGTTTGTCTCTGGCTCAATCGGCATTCCTGGCGGGTCTGGTCAAGGCGCCCTCTGAATTGGGTTCGAAAGAGCATCGTCAGGAAGCCTTTGAAAGACAAAGAGAAATCATCGACAAAATGGCCGAATACGGCTATATCACAGAATCTCAAGCAAAGGCAGCAAAAGCGGAGAAGCTTAGTTTCAAGCGTGGCATCAGCCCCTTGCAAAAGTACCCTTATTACATTGCGCAAGTTCTTGAAATTCTGCGAACCGAATTCAGCCAGGCCGAGATGCGCAAACAAGGTCTTCGCGTTTACACCAACCTCGATCCAAAAGCCCAAGACATAGCGGAGAAGACGCTCAACGAGCAAATCAAGAAAGCACCAAAAGGTGTATCGCAGGCTGCTCTCGTTTCGATAAGAGTTCGTGACGGCGCGGTTGTAACGATGGTGGGCGGCGTCGGGAATTTCTGGAAAAACCAATTCAACCGGGCCACCAATCCACACACGGCCGGTTCGTCATTCAAGCCTTTCGTCTATCTCACGGCGTTCATAAAAGGCGTCTGCAACCCGGATTCGATAATCGACGATTCACCACTGGTGGTGAAACAGCCGTGGGGGCTTCCGGACTATGCGCCGAAAAACTTCGACCACAAATTCATGGGCCGAATTCAGGTGCGCAAAGCGCTTGCGTTGTCGAGAAACGTGCCGGCAGTCAAAATTGCCAGAGAAGCAGGAATGGAGAGCATTGTAGAAACAGCTCGCCTGGCCGGCGTCACCTCCAAGCTCGATCCCAACCTCTCGCTTGCCTTGGGCAGCTCAGCCGTTTCTCCTCTCGATATGGCCGCTGCTTATTCGACATTTGTCCGGGGCGGAGTTTCTATCAAGCCGCAAATGCTGCGGCGCATCGAGAACAATCGGGGGCAAGTCATTCAGGTTTTCGAAGGAAAGTACGACAAAGTATTCAATATGCAGCCCGTTGCCAAGCTTGTCGATGTTTTGCAGGATGTTGTTAAGTACGGCACCGGAACTGGTGCGAAGTTGGATGACCGCCCTGTCGGTGGAAAGACAGGAACAGCAGACGAAGGAAAGGACATCTGGTTTATCGGATTCACCCCCGACCTTGTGACGGCTGTCTGGGGCGGCAATGACGAGAACAAACCGATCGCCGGTCACAACGTCACGGGCGGTGTGGTCATGGCAAGAATCTGGAAGGAGTACATGAAGGCGTACTATGTTGCCATTCCTACTCCGTCGGGAACATTGATCACTCCGTCGCCGGAAGAGAAGGAAGAGAAGGATACCGATTCCAAACTTGCCAAAGATGGCGACAGCACTCCATTGTTATTGCCTGGTCTAAAGCTTGGTTCTGACGAACCGAAAGCAGCTTCTGATACTCCCGTCGCCAAACCTGTCGATGCGGCAACGGAACGAACGAAAGTCGATTCGCCCGCGCTAGCACCGGCTTCGACCCCTGCGACAGCGCCGATTGCAGCGCCGACACCCGAGCCGGTCAAGGAAGCTCCAGTCCCTGCTCCTGAGCCCACTGTCGCACCGGCACCCGCTCCGGCACCTGCTCCGGCTTCATCAACCAGCAATACTTCTACCTTCGTCGCGCCCGCCACTCCGGCGTCGCGCTCCAAATACTCGCCTTATGACCAAAAGCCGGCATTTGCACCTGGTCCAGCGGAGACTCGATAAAGTGTCGACCGCATTTCCGGTCTCGTCCCAAATGAAATTGCGGTGTAAACTTTGAGCTTGAACATTGCGGAATTGACCCAGTCAAGCCAGGCAATGAAAGACTATACGATGCTGCAAATCGTCGGTGTAGTGATTGCTTCGCTGTGGCAGATCGGCCTGTCGTATGTGTTTTTGCAGAGCGGAATGGCCGGACATCTGGCGCGTCTTGTCGAGAAAGACAGCCAGATGCAATTTCTCAGAGCGGCAACCTATTTCTTGTTTTTCTTCGTCTATTTGTTTGTCTTGTCTTTGCCCGTCAAGGTTTTACTCGAATACTGCCCAGATAAAGCTTATGACCTCTCTGCCAACACATCCTTCTCTTTCATAGTCAAAAAGTGTTTGGACTTTGTCGTCACTTTGATAACCATGATCCCGATCTTCGCTCTGTCCATGGAGTTCACTAAGCGATTTCCCCGGCACTGGGGTTATTGCACCGGCATCATGCTGGCTGTTTCGTCTGCCTTCCAAATGGTCTTACTGCCTGCCGTCCTGGAGGATAACAGCGCGTATTTGAAACCATTGAACAAGCCTGATGTGCAGATGCGTGTCGATGCAATCTTCAAGAAAGCCGGGCTGGATGGCGCGAAAGTCCTGGTGGAAAATGTGACCGAAACCAAGAAATTGAACGCTTACGCCACAGGCGCAGGACCAACATCTCGCTTCATTCTTTATGAATCAGTGGTCAACAAATTGAGTGCCGACGAAATTGAGTCCATGATTGCTCACGAAATTTCTCACATCAAGCTCAATCATTTGATGCTCAACGTCTGCTTTACCTGTGCTTTCCTCTTTCTGGCACCGGTGGCGGCTCAATACTTTGCACCGTTGGTGATACCGCACCTGCCCGAGAAGTGGGGCATAAAGACGGTTGCTGACATGCCGGTTATTGCTCTGACCGTCCTGGTTGTCCTGACCGGCAACTTTATTACGCTGCCGGCACAAAACTATTTTTCAAGGCAGTTCGAACGTCAGGCGGACGCGCAGGCACTGGCGCTTACGGGAAATCCGGAAGCTTTCGCTCGCCAATTGTCCGATTTTGCGCGGGCCAATTTAGACGACATGGATCCACCGCTTTGGGCAGTGCTGACACTCTATTCTCATCCCTCGGTTAAAGAACGCATCGAAACTGCGCTCCGCTCTCAATCCGGTCAATAGTTCTGAATTTCTCTGCTGCAGCAAAGCGAGTTTTAGGCTGCATGCACTTGAAAACTTTGCAGCCTTCTAACGCAAGACCGCGACCATATAGATGTAGAAGACAACTACCGAAAGAAGCCATAAGATGCCCAAAACCTTATAAAAGGTATCTGAGGCCTCCAATGCCCTGTTTTTTCGGCGCGGATTGTAGCATTCCGGATGCAGCCCCGCGGTTTGCCAACGCGCAAGGGGCTTGGTTGGAGATTTGTCTAGTCTGGCTTGCACGGCGAAGCCGGAGCCCGTAAGAGATGCTGGCATGGTCCTTTGTCCGTTAGGTGATGATTCTATTGTCAACCTCGATTTTGAAACTTTCGTGAGAGCCGAAACTGGACGCTAACAATTGTTGCGATGCTGACATAATATGGGCGGAAACCCGAAGCCTACTTTAGTCGAGCCTATTTTTTACCTCCCTCCAGGACTTGTCCGTCAGCCAAGGAAATAGAACATTGGAGAAATTCACAGGTTTGCTTGGCGTGGTGACCATTTTCGGCATCGCATTCCTGATGAGCAACAACAAGAAGAAGCTCAACTACAGGCTGATCGGCAGTGGTTTTCTTTTGCAGATTCTGCTCGCTGTTTTCGTACTCAAAGTCGATTTTGGACGGCAATTGTTTGCTGCCATAGGCGACGGCATTACAGCGCTATTGCACTGTTCCGATAAAGGAGCCGAATTCGTTTTCGGACCGCTGGTGGCAAAAGAGGTGACCGATCGAGTATTCGGCCCGGGCTCGATGATTTTCGCCTTCAAAGTCGTGCCGACAATCATCTTCGTTTCCAGCCTGGTGAGCATTTCTTATTACCTCGGTATTATGCAGAAAGTAGTCCAGGTAGTTGCACGGGTGGTGTCACTGATCATGGGAGCCAGCGGTGCAGAGGCCCTCTCCAATGCTGCCAGTGTGTTTGTCGGACAGGTAGAAGCTCAGCTTCTCATCCGCCCTTATGTCGCATCGATGACCATGTCCGAATTGCTTGCCTCGATGACCGGATCAATGGCTTGTGTTGCCGGTGGAGTGCTGGCCGTATATATCGGCATGGGCATCAAAGCGCAATATTTGCTGACCGCCAGCATCATGGCTGCTCCTGGCGGTTTGGTCATCTCCAAAATCGTCTGGCCCGAAACCGAAGAGTCGAAAACGAAAGGCAAAGTGCAAATCGAAGTTCAGAAAACAAACGCCAACGTAATCGATGCTGCCGCGCATGGAGCGTCTGATGGACTGCGAATTGGTCTGAATGTCGTGGCAATGCTGCTGGCTTTTATCGCCTTGATTTATCTGGGAGATATCTGCGTAGGTTTCGTCGGGCGTGGTCTGACCGCTCTGGGGCTGAGCGGTGCGTCTATAGGTGTGGACCTCGCCAAGCTGACGCTGAAAGATTTGTTCGGATTGTTCTTTGCTCCTATAGCTTGGCTGCTCGGAGTTCCTTGGTCGGATGCGCCGACTGTAGGCAAGCTAATGGGTGAGAAGATGGCAATCAACGAGTTTGTCGCATACATGGACATGTCGAATCTGTTGAAAGATCCTCAGACCAATCACATCGGTCCACAGGCTGAAACGATAGCCACTTTCGCCCTATGCGGATTTGCGAATTTGAGTTCAATCGCCATGCAAATCGGCGGCATCGGTGAGATTGCGCCCAGCCGTCGAGCAGACCTCGCCCGCCTGGGGGTGAAAGCCTTGATATGCGGCACCATGGCCAGCTATCTTTCGGCTGCCTTGGCGGGGCTTTTGACCTGATCTGCCGGCCTTTGCGGAGATATGTTCTGTTTTCGCTCCGGACGTATCAGCTAAGTAAAGTTCAATCAGTGAAAAAACCGTTCAGGTAATGCCGGCGCAAGTCTGTAAATATGTCCTTTGGCGCCGGAATTTCAGGGGAAACCTCAAGTGAGAAGGGTGATGTCAATTGTTGTTTGGACGGTAATCAGCCTTATCGGCGCCGGCTCTCTTGGGATAATCGCGCTTTCGCATGGAGAGAAGGTCAACGCTGTCTTTCTCATATCGGCGGCTGTTTGCACGTTCGCGGTTGCTTATCGCTTCTACAGCAAATTCATTGCTGAGAAGGTTTTCGCCCTCAACCAAGACGCTGTTACCCCGGCCATCTCTATGGACGATGGTAAGGATTATGTTCCTACTCACAAGTGGGTTCTATTTGGGCACCACTTTGCCGCGATTGCCGGTGCCGGACCTCTGGTCGGACCGATTTTGGCTGCCCAATTCGGCTATTTGCCCGGCACAATCTGGCTGATTGTCGGTGCTGTACTTGCTGGTGCGGTGCAGGATTTTGTCATATTGTGCGCTTCCATGCGTCGCAAGGGCAAGTCGCTCGGGCAGATGGCGAAAGAGGAAATCAGCCCTCTGGCTGGGATTGTGGCATTGACTGCCATTCTGCTTATTATGATGATTTTGATGGCGGTACTGGCGCTCGTCATCGTCAATGCATTAAAGGGCAGTCCGTGGGGGGCATTTACTCTTTTGATGACCATTCCGATCGCAATGATCGTTGGTGTCTATATGCGCTTCCTTCGCCCTGAGAAAATTCTCGAGGGCTCTTTGATCGGCGTTGCCCTAACTGTTCTTGCTGTTGTCGCGGGTAAGCATGTCGCCGGTGATCCGACGCTCGCTCAATACTTCACTTTGAAAGGAACAGACCTGTCGCTGTACATCATGGGCTACGGTTTCTTTGCTTCCGTTCTGCCGGTGTGGGTTTTGCTCGCTCCTCGCGACTATTTGTCGGCGTTTTTGAAAATCGGAATCATCCTTCTTCTGGCGGCCGGTATTTTAGTCTTGCATCCTGATCTTGAGATGCCTGCTTTGACGAAATTTGCCAACGGTCAAGGTCCGCTTTTCTACGGAAATATTTTTCCATTTTGCTTTATTACCATCGCTTGCGGTGCTGTGAGTGGTTTTCATTCACTGGTGTCGTCCGGCACTACGCCCAAGATGATCGCGAAAGAACCGCATGCAAGACCGATTGGATATGCCAGCATGTTGTGTGAGTCGAGCGTCGCCATAATGGCGATAATCGCAGCTTGCGTGCTTGCCCCCGGTACTTATTTTGCGATTAACAGTCCTAAAGGTGTCGTCGGTCAGGATGTCGTGCAGGCTGCCGCTACAATCACTTCCTGGGGCTACGAAGTGACGCCGCAAACAATGGAGACTCTGGCGAAAGATGTCGGAGAGGAGAGTCTCATGGGCCGCACTGGGGGCGGACCGACTCTGGCTGTCGGCATGGCTCACATTTTTTCGAAAGCTGTCTCCTCGGTTTCCGGCTCCGGCACGCTTGATGTTTCGTTCTGGTATCACTTCGCCATTATGTTCGAGGCGTTGTTTATTCTCACTTGTCTTGATGCCGGCACCCGTGTTGGGCGGTTCTTGCTGCAGGACTTCCTTGGCCTTTTGTGGAAACCTCTAGGGCGAACGAGCTGGTATCCATCAGTGATATTGAGTTCCGCCCTGGTGGTCGGAGGATGGGGATATTTTCTCTATCAAGGCGTAATCGATCCGCTCGGCGGCATCAATAGTTTGTGGCCGCTGTTCGGTATTGCCAACCAGCTGCTGGCTGTCGTGGCACTTGTCGTCGGCACCACCGTCATCATCAAGATGGGGAAACCAAAGTACAGCTTTGTCACAGTCGTGCCTCTCGTGTGGCTTCTGTTTGTGACATTTACCGCCGGCTATCTTAAGATCTTCAGTCCTGAGCCAAAGCTCGGTTTTCTTGCCCATGCGCAAATGTTGAAGGACAAGGTGGCTCAGGGCAATTTGCCACCGGCAGAGGTGCATACGCAAAATGTTCTCATTTTCAACGATTATCTTGATGCCACCATGGGCGGAGTCTTTCTTCTTTTGGTTTTGATAATCGTAATTGAGGCTTTGAGAAGCTGGTTCGGCAATCGCCAAGCTAGTCCCGTGTCCACTGGTCCCGATGAAATTACCGGACAGACAAATATTGACGGAGCGGTAGCATTCAGCGGACTTCCTGATATACCTCCAGATGCTCCCCCTATGCGCTGCTGCTAGAATTGAAACCATGATCCCGGAACTCAAAGAATTAGTCGAAAACGAATTGAACTCTGGAGAGCAACTTCTCTGGTGCGGGCAGCCTGACGCCGACAAATTCATTTCTTCGATCGTTCCGGCTTCTGTTGTCTGGCTCTCCGGCTTGTTTCTCTTCTGCGTGGGTGTGATGGGACAAGCCGGCGACCGTCAGGGCAGTGTTCTGCCCGGGTTGATCGGACTGCTTGTGCTGGTCGCATTGATAGGTGTTCTCGAAATCATTTTCGTGCCGCTGCGAGCCCGACAGACAGTGTATGCGCTTACCGATCGCAGAGCATTCATACTTACGATTCGCAGCCGATTCACCCATGATGAATCCGGCCGCACGCACCTCTACGGAAAAAATCTGATCAGTGAGCAGAAAAATACACCCGGCCAGTTTTATTTGTCCAATCTGCCGGCCCAGTTGATCTTTGCTTTTCTTGCCGTTGACGTTGCAATTTCCATTGTTCGCAGATTCGATATTTTTGTCGCCCTCGGTTTTCTTTTCGTCGTCGCCGGATGGATTTTGCACTGGTATCAAGACTTGCGTCTGCCACTGGCAAAATTTCGCGACACTCCCAAAATTACCTACAGCGTCAGCGACCTTATCATTTCGATAGAAGACGTTCCTTATTCTGAGATTTCGTCGACTTCGATCAGAAAGGCTAAAGGCGATCGCGCCGACATTTTTCTCATGTCGAATTCTAGAGGTGTTCTGAGAATGAAGTGCACCACCGACGTCACGAAGGCGCTGGAAGTGTTTAATAAGCACTATCCACAGAAAAGTGTCAGTGATAGCTCTGAATCAGCCGGCTAAATGATTCGGCAGAGCGTGGTGCTCCGGCTTTGCTGTATAGAACCTTTCCACCCGAATCGAGAAAGATCAAGTGGGGTGTGTGTGCCACATTGTATTTCGCCCTCAAATCCGGGCTGGAGTCGAAGTCGACATCTTCAAATGCGACGTCTCGAAATTGCGGTTTGACCGAATCGAATACCGGCGCGAATGTCTGACAAACACCGCACCATGGCGCTGTAAATTTTAAAATCTTCGAAACTTTTGCACCATTGTGAGTATTTGGTTGCACTGCTGTGGCTGAACCTGCTCCCGATGCTGACGATGAATTGGAGCCGGACCCGGTGCTGTTCGCAAACGGTGGTATATAGTCCCCTGCCATCGGCGTGCTGCCTCTTGTGCTCGAGCTGGCTACAGAAGACTTAGTGTTGCCCAAGCGCTGCAGCCCTTGCTGAGCCATCGCTTTTAGTCGAGCATCGCCATTGGTGGCAACCCACTGATATTCCGTTTTTGCTTTTTCGAAATGTCCTAGAGCTTGCCGCGTCAGTGCGAGGTAGTATCTCACCAGCAAGTTGCTGGGGTAAGCAGCTTTCAGAGACTCGAATTCGCTAGCCGCCTGCCCATATTTACCGGCGGTATAGTCCGCGACCGCCTGGTTGTATGCGGAGTTTCCCGCATTTGCCGGAATGGACAAGAAAACCAAACATGCCGCCAGTAAGTTTGAAAAGAATCTGGTTATCATCGAATTGGTCTCCACTTAGATAGCCGAAAAGTCGCGAGATAATTCTCTCGCGACTCTTGCATTAGGCAGATTGTCTTTTCCTGAAGAACGCAGCATACCCACGCTTGCTGCATTCTTTTGCTCAGCGGAATCGGTTGATTGCTTCAGCGAAACTTTCTTCATCACGGAAGGCGCCGCCGTTGTACAGAATATTGCCGCTTGCGTCTAAAAATACTAGTTTGGGTATTCCCTTAACGTCGTATTTGTTGCTCAGATCCTTGTCTTGATCTACATCAACGACTTGGAATTGGACATCGGAGAACTTTCTTTTTGTCGCGTCAAACACGGGCGCGAATCTTTTGCACGGCGCTCACCAATCAGCATAGAATTCGAGAATCTTGCGCACTTTTGCACCGGCTGGCGGTCTGCTTCCCGCTGCCGGAGATGCTGATGCTGTTCTTGTCGAAGAACCTGACGAAACTGAGGTTTTGACCCCGCTCATGCGAGATAAGCCCTGCGCAGCAAGACTTTTCAAGTTTGCATCGCCGTTTTGCGAGACCCACTCATATTCTTGTTTGGCTTTTTCGAAATGCCCCAGTGCCTGCCGGCAAAGGGCCAAATAATAGTGCGTCAAAGCATTATTCGGATATTGTGCTTTGACACTCTCGAACTCGGAAGCTGCCTGTCCGTACTTTCCAGCGTTGTAATCAGCCACCGCTTGCGCATACAAGTTGGGCGCCGATATTGCAGGTAGAACTGCAACAAGTAAGGAAGCAAGCGCAACTGCCACATGATTTTTTCTCATCGGGTCAATGCCTCGGCTGGTTTACTCAAGACTTCTATTTTAAACCGATTGCTTGTAAAGGTCTTGTAGGTTACTGAAAGGCATGCCCAAAGACGAGAGATTTCTGCCGCAGGCGATGCAACCGGCAGGAAGACGTGGACCGGGCAGGTGCCGGATCAAGTCCTCAGGGTCGTCCTCGACTCGATAATATCCTGACGGATAGTGTCGATGACGCCTCGAACTCTTGTATCGAGCGTGTAGACGGAGTCCATGTCGGTCGAGATACGCTTGATTTCTGAGCGCTTATCGGTTCCCCACGAATCGGGAACGATGCCGTCCTTCGTCCTCGGGAACGTGAGCAGGTGTGTCAGCAAGCCCTTAATATCGAGTGCTTCATCATTGTCAGTATCGAGAGCTTGATTTGAGTCGACCGATAAATGGTCTATGTCTCCGATTTCCAAATGGTTAGCAGTTACTTTAGCTGGTGGTAAGTGCGCAGAATCAGTATCGCCGGGTGCGCAATGAGGTAGCCTGGCGCTACGCATATCTACCACCGGCTCTGCCTCATGGGCAGTCGCTTGGGCTCGAGCGTTTTGCTCAAGCGCCTGTAGTTTTTCAGACATGTTGTATTCACCGGAGGGGAAGAAAGTGTTTTGAGCCGTAGGTTTTTCTACACGGGAATGTTCAATTCTGGACAGATGCATGCATTAAATCTGAGCGTTGCCCTCTGGGAAGCCTGGAAGTGGAGGATAGGCTTGGCTTTTCGACTGCCTGGCTGGAATGGCGCTGGCAGACCGGCTACAATCGAGCCTCTTTCAGGAGGCTGCCATGGCACTTTATCGGGGACACAACCATAAGACGCGCCCAATCGCTCGTTTGCCCATTTTCGCTCTGGTGCTGAGCTTGTATTTGCTTGCTGCGTCAGGACTTCCGGCTTTTGCGTGTACAGACTTTCGCTTGAATGCTACCGACGGCTCGATTGTCGTGGGGCGCAGCATGGAATGGGGACTGGACCTCAAATCTCAGCTGCAGAAGCACTCCCGAGGCGAGCAGATCCAATCTCACGCTCCCGGCGGAAAAATGGGACTATCCTGGAAATCAAAATATGGATTTGTCGGGATCAACAGCTATGGGACAGAGCTTTCTCTCGACGGGCTCAATGAAAGGGGTTTCTCAATAGAGCTTCTCTGGCTGCCCGGCAGCAAATATCAAACTATAGCGGCTGGTGACGAGTCTAAAGCCGTTTCTCTTCTCGACTTTGGCACCTGGCTTTTGGGCAATTTCTCCAGCGTGGAAGAAGCAAAAGCTGCCCTCAAAAACATCAGAGTCTGGGCGCCGTCACTGCCCGAATGGGGTGGGGAGCCGACTGCACACATCGCGCTTCATGATGCCGATGGTAAAAGCGCTGTCATCGAATTTACCGACGGCAGTATGAATATTTTCGACAACCCGAATGGCATTTTGACAAATGCACCGACATTCGATTGGCAAATCACTAATTTGCGCAATTACATCGATCTCTCTCCTGTTTCGCATTCCGGAAAGAGCTTTGGCGAACTCGATTTGCTGCCGACCGGTCAAGGCACTGGACTCTGCGGAATGCCGGGAGATTTGTCGCCACCTTCGCGTTTTGTGCATACAACCGCATACGTTCATTTTTCAAAGCGGGCGGTAGACGCGAAGTCGGCGGTCCTTCTTGCCCAGCACATTCTCAATTCCGTAGATATTCCAGTAGGCGTAATTCGCACCGCAGATAGTGCTGATGCGCATTGCGATTACACACAGTGGATTGTGATCAAAGACTTGAAGAACCGGGTGCTTCATTTCCGCGCTTACTCCGACTTCTCTCTTCATACTGTCCAGCTCGCTCAGATGGATTTTTCAGAAGGAAGCAAAGCAAAGTCTTGTCCTATTGCCGGCGATGCTTTCTTCTGTGATG
The DNA here is from genome assembly GCA_019745505.1 of Candidatus Obscuribacterales bacterium. Classification (GTDB taxonomy): domain Bacteria; phylum Cyanobacteriota; class Vampirovibrionia; order Obscuribacterales; family Obscuribacteraceae; genus QKMZ01. Next base: position 23,812 of record JAIETE010000288.1, read on the forward strand.
TAAGCAATTATCTGAAATAAGCCCCGAAAACCCCAGCCCTCGGGAATTAGCGGTAATTTTTGCTAGGATATACTATTCTGGAGTTAGGGAATCATATATAGGTAGCTTAGGAAATTCATTCTTGTCATAAGTCCGGTGCAATTCCGGTTCAATTAATCTCCCGGCTCTAACCAAACAAAATAACTGAAATTACATGGATCTATCTTTTTTCACCAGACGATATGTCGACCGTTCCAAAAACACGGGTTTTCAATTCGAGTTTTTCTGTGACCGATGCAATAAGGGGCATCTGACCCCTTTTCGCATCCACGCATTAGGTGTGGTGACTTCAATTTGGGATGCTACCGATTGGAAAAAAGAGAAAGAGAAGGATTTTGATTTCGACACATTGAAGAAGGATGTGTCCAAGCTTTTTCTTAAAGGCAAAGCCTGGATTGAGGCTTACACAAACGCCGTTGAAGAGGCTCAAAAGTATTTCAAACATTGTGCTCGATGCTTGAAGTGGGTTTGCCCGAAAGAGTGTTTTAACCCCAGGGCGAATCTTTGTCAGGGATGCGTTCCACTTACCGAAGCGGAGAAGGCTGCTCTGCAGGCGGAAGAAAGACGTAAGACATCAAAAGCTGCCGAGCCTGCTGATGCTCCTCGCGTTTGCCCGCACTGCGGCAAAAGCAATCCCGTGGCGACATTTTGTGCCGACTGCGGAAAAAAGGTTGTGCAGGACATCTTCTGTTCGAGCTGTGGTGCTAAGTGGTCTACCGAGAAGAAAATGAAGTATTGCCCTCGCTGCGGCGACGAAATGCCTGAGCTTGCCTATCGAACCAAGCCCACGGTCGTCAAATCTGAGGCTGAAAAGCATGTTGATAAAGCTGTCGATACCATTGTCGACTTGGGCACAGAAGTTAAGAAAGTCGCCGAGGAGTACAAGAAGGTAGCAGAGGACATTCTTGGTCTGTCGCCCAAGGCAAGGGAGTCGGCCAGACCGGCGTCCGCGCCGCCATCTTCCGGCAAGACACCTTCAGTTGGGGACAAAATTGATAACAGTAGTAAACCGTCGAACTCTGATCCGACGGCAGCTAATGTAAATGGCACCAGACCGGCTAAGTCCCATAGTTCCAGGTCTGCCCATGCTAATCAGTCAAATGATTCCGCTGATTTGGAAAAACCGCAGTCGGGAGCCAAGGCAAAAGGGAAAGCCAGGAAAGTTACGAAAATCTCTAAAGCAAAACGAACTACAGCGCAGAAAAAAATTGCGCCCGCTGCAAAGAAAAGGATTACGAAATCTAATGAGCCGAAAGGGCAGTCTAAGCCAAAAGCTAAGAAAAAGCCAAAGCCCAAGTCATAAGACTTGCGGTTTAACTCGCTCAATATCAGATTTTAGACATAGACGACATAAGCTCTGCGATGAGATGCGTTCAGGCTCACACGTTCACTCTTGCACGCGAGCATAGTCGCCATATTTGGCAGGTTTTGCCCGATTCCAAATTCAATAGGAGACAAAATGCTTCTTACACTTGCGACAACACACCAGCCAGCTACCGATCTTGGTTTTTTGCTTTACAAGAATCCGAGCGCCGTTCAATCTTTTGATTTGCCGTTCGGTAAGGCTCACGTGTTTTACCCCGAGGCATCGCAAGAAAGTTGCCGCGTGGCATTATTGCTGGATGTCGATCCAGTTCGCCTTGTTCGAGGGGGAGCAGGAAAAGGCGAGGGTGCGCTCGAACAGTATGTCAACGATCGACCATACGTTGCATCTTCTTTCATGAGTGTTGCAATTGCACAAATTTTCGGCAGCGCCCTTTCCGGAAAGAGCCGCGAACGTCCTGAGCTGGCGATTACAGCTATTCCGCTTGAGCTGACTATCTACTGCGTCGATTGTGCAGGCGGAGAGGGAATGCTCAGGCGTGTGTTTGAACCGTTAGGTTATGAATTGGAGATAAGGAAGTACCCTCTGGATGAAGCATTTCCCGAGTGGGGTGACAGTAGGTACCATTCGTTTACGATTCGAGCGGTCACCACAGTACATGATATTTTGACTCACGCTTATGTATTGATCCCTGTTCTAGATAATGAGAAGCACTATTGGGTTGGAGAGGACGAGGTTAACAAACTCCTCCGGCACGGTGAAGGTTGGTTGGCCAGCCATCCCGATCGCAGTTTCATCGTCGAGCGATATCTGCAGCGAAAGCGAAAATTAACAAGGTTGGCATTAGAACGTTTGACAATCGAAGATGATGCTGATCCTGATGCCACGGATGAGGCTCATGCACAAGAAGAAGAAGCGGTCGAGCGTCCCTTGAGTTTGAACGAGCGCAGGATCGGCAGCGTTATGTCCGTTCTCAAAAGGCAGTCTGCAAGACGCGTGATTGATTTGGGCTGTGGCGAGGCAAGACTCATTGAGCGCCTGTTAGCAGACCAGGATTTCTCTGAAGTTGTAGGTGTTGACGTCTCCTATCGAGCGCTAGAAGTTGCAAGTTCTCGACTGCGATATGAGCAAATGTCTGATCGCCAGAGACAAAGAATTAAACTGATTCAGGGGTCTCTTACTTATCGAGACAAACGCATGTCTGGATATGATGCGGCAACTTGTATCGAAGTAATAGAGCATCTGGACCCTCCGCGCCTATCAGCTTTTGAGCGAGTGATTTTCGAATTCGCACGTCCGAAGACAGTTGTCTTAACGACTCCGAACGTGGAGTTTAACGTCAAATTTGAATCGCTTCCCGCTGGTAGGTTGCGTCACCGAGATCACCGATTTGAATGGACTAGAGCGGAGTTCCAAGGGTGGGCGCGAGAAGTCTGTGCACGTCACGGATACAGCGTCGAGTTCCTTCCCATAGGCGATGAAGACGCTGAGTGCGGTGCTCCAACTCAAATGGGAGTTTTCACACTATGAAGATTCAAATACCTGAACTTTGCATCGTTGCTTTGATTGGACCTTCCGGTAGCGGAAAGTCGACGTTTGGAAGAAAACACTTCAAGCCGACCGAAATAATCTCTTCAGACTTTTGTAGAGGATTGGTTTCTGACGACGAGAATGACCAAGCAGCAACCAAAGACGCCTTTGATTTAGTGCGTTACATCGCAGATAAGCGCCTTGCATCGAGGAAACTTTGTGTTATCGATGCTACCAGTGTGCGCTCGGAAGACAGAAAGGAAATTATCAACACGGCACGAGCGAATGATGTATTTTCTGTAGCAATTGTTTTCAACATACCTCGCGAGGTGTGCCAAACTCGAAACGATTCTCGTGTAGACAGACAGTTCGGCGAGCACGTGATCCGACGCCAGCATATCGCCATGCGTCATTCACTCAAAGGATTGGAGCGAGAAGGTTTTCGATACGTTTACGTACTTGATTCAGTGGATGATGTAGACGGCGTAGTGGTCGAGCGCACAAAATTGTGGACCGACAAACGCGATGAGAGAGGTCCCTTCGATATCATCGGCGATGTTCACGGCTGTTACGATGAGCTAGAGACTCTGCTCGAACAGCTTGGGTATCGGAGACGTGAAGACGGTATTTTGCACCATCCAGAAGCCCGAAAAGCGGTTTTTGTTGGTGACCTGGTGGATCGCGGACCGAAAACTCCCGAGGTTCTTCAACTTGTTATGAACATGGTCACGGCAGGAACAGCCCTGTGCGTAATTGGTAATCATGACATCAAATTGATGAAGAAGCTGAAGGGTCGTGACGTGCGGATTACTCACGGTCTCAAGGAGTCGATCGAACAACTCGAAAAGCACCCTGAGGAATTTAAAGCTCAAGCAGTAAAGTTCATCGATAAATTGGTAAGTCACTACGTACTTGATGGTGGAGATCTTGTGGTTGCGCACGCAGGATTGAAAGAACAATTTCAAGGTAGAAGTTCCGGGCGCGTTCGCGAATTCGCCATGTATGGTGAAACCACTGGGGAGACAGATGAGTACGGCTTGCCTGTTAGATACAATTGGGCGCAAGATTATCGCGGTCAGGCGATGGTTGTTTATGGACACACTCCTGTTCTTGATTGTGAATGGATTAACAAGACCATTTGCATAGATACGGGCTGCGTATTCGGCGGCAAACTAACTGCGTTAAGGTATCCTGAGCGTGAACTGGTATCGGTAAAAGCAGCAAACGCATATTACGAATCGGTCAAGCCGTTTCTCACCGAAGGAGATACTGCGGCTATAATCCCGGATCAACATCGCGATTCAGATATGCTCGACATTCAGGATGTCCTCGGAAAGAGAATTGTCTCGACTCGCCTCCAACGTTCGATTACTGTACGCGAAGAGAATGCTATCGCTGCAATCGAAGTGATGTCTCGATTTGCCGTGAATCCGAAGTGGTTGGCTTACCTGCCACCAACGATGTCGCCATCTGAGACCACCCAAATTGAAGGAATGTTGGAGCATCCCAATGAGGCCCTGCGCTACTATTTGAATGCAGGAATTCCAACGGTTGTTTGCGAAGAGAAACACATGGGTTCTCGTGCTGTTGTGATCGTTTGTCGAGATGAAAAGGTAGCAGAGAAGCGTTTTAAGGTACATGGTGAAGGCAGAGGTATTTGCTTTACGCGCACAGGGCGCCGATTCTTCAATGATTTGCAGCTTGAGAGAGATTTCATTGCTAAAGTTCATGCGTCCATGGATGCATGTGGTTGGTGGGAAGAATTTCAATCAGACTGGTTCATTCTTGATTGCGAATTGATGCCTTGGTCTGCAAAAGCTCAAGAACTGCTTCGCAAACAGTATGCGGCCGTTGGCGCCGCCGCGCATGTCTCCATGTCGGCTGCTGTCTCCGCGCTTCAATTGACATCGGCACGTGTGGACGGGGCTCATGAGCTTCTGGCTAGATACCTCAGGCGCAGCGAGTTTGCCTCAAAATTTCGCGATGCCTATCGCCGATATTGCTGGACGGTAGATTCACTGAATGACTTGAAATTAGCACCTTTCCATCTCCTTGCATCGGAGAAGAAAACTTATTTCGATAAAGATCACCGTTGGCATATGGATACACTTGCCAAGTTGGCGGGTGTGACCGAGGGAATGTTGGTCGCTACTGCTTACAAAGTTGTAGATGTTACTTCTACTGAACAGTTCGAAGCAGCTGTTGCATGGTGGGAGGAGTTGACCGCAAACGGCGGTGAGGGAATGGTAGTGAAACCGCTTGAATTCATAGCTAAAGGGACAAAGGGTTTTGTTCAGCCAGCCATTAAATGTCGGGGTAAAGAGTACCTGCGAATCATCTACGGTCCCGAGTACACCGCGCCGGAGCACCTGGAACGTCTTCGCATGCGCGGCGTTGGGGGCAAGCGGGCTCTTGCTTCTCGCGAGTTTGCGCTGGGCGTGGAAGCTTTGGAACGGTTTGTCAGAGAAGAACCACTATATCGAGTTCATGAATGCGTGTTTGGTGTGCTGGCAATGGAAACGGAGCCAGTGGACCCGCGATTATAGGCTAATACCCTTCAATGTTCGAAATTTTGGTTGCGGTTTTCTACTCCCCTTAACCCTTTATCGCACGAAGCAAAGCGCGGGGTAGTCCCTCTTGGGCTAACTGGGTGAAGGGTTCGACCCCGACTATATCGAAGCGGGCACCTCTGCTGACCAGACGTGTGTCCAGCTTGCTCAATTTCTTCTCGCCTTCATCGTCGTAGCCAATTTGGAGAAACTTGATTTTGATCTCGTTTGGGTTGCGCATTAGTTGCGTCGCCTGGATGATCACGTCGCGTAACTCGTGGTCATCTTGCGGCTTTCCATCGGTAATTACGGCGATTATCAAGGGTCTGGCCTTACCCATCGCACGTCTTTGAAAATATTGAGTAAGCTGTTCGTGCATCGGTGCAGCAAGCTTTGTGCCTATAAAGATTCCGTTGCGAGAATTGGCGATAATCGATGGCATCTGCTGCAGTCTGACGTTTTGGTAAACGTCGTACTGACTCGAGAAAACAACAAGCGTAAATCCGAACCTCGGCAAACGCGTTGTCTGCCTCGTTAAATCCATACTTTGCGACATGCACCATCGCCATTTTGAAATTTTCTCTTGTGCCATCGGGAAGTAGTCTTTCTCACCCATAGAACTCGAGCGATCTTGCATGATTACTATGTCGTGTGTCGCCAATTGTTTGAGTTCTTGATCCGAAAGGTCCCCGCGCAATCGCGTCGTTGTGACGGTCGGATTGAATCTCATTTGATCGGCGCCGGCATTCAACGGCTGCATATTGAAATTGTCCAGACCCGATTGCAGCGGGCCACCTCTATCTTCCAGACCCGACTGAAGGGGAGCGCGCTCTTTGGCATTTCCATCCAGACGTGCTCTTCCTGCATTGCCATTCAGCGGGGACACAGGAGTGCCGGCAAATTGCTCAGGATCGACAAGAGAACCTTCCTCTTGCACCTCTACTTGCCCATTCAAAGGTAGCCTCCTCGCTCGAGAGGGCGGCATGCTCGTACTGTCGTAAACACCCTGCTGATACCCTTGATCTCGGCTGAGGCGATAGCTGTTTTTAGCTTCGCTTGCGATGGACAGAGGAAGGCAGCTGAGAAGCAAAAGGGCGATGATGTAGGGGCGCAACGTCGTTCACCTCGTTTTGAATATTGCAGTCAATGCAGATCGACAGCCTTAATAAGGCTTTTCGACCCATGAGACGCACGGTAAGAACGCCACGCCCGCCTCTACCGCTATTTCAAATATAACGTCTGAATCCACGCATTGGGCACCGTTTTGAGAAATTTGGCATCTTTCTTACATAGTGTGATGATTTTGCCCGCGGCTGTTTTGGAACTTTCCCTCTGTCGAGTGATGCGCGATCCTTGAAACGTGCTCTGCGAAATTGGCGCAGGACAGGGTTTTTTGGCTAACGCCTGGAACTTTTTGCGTGTTTTCGTGTCTTTCGATTCGTGAGATGAGTGTGGGTCGTTTGAGGTCCCCAGCCATGATTCTTGAACCAACGAATGTAAGAAAGCCGAAATTGTCGTCTGTCTGGTTAGACAGGATAAAAGAAGAATTTCCTGAAGAGAAGGCAGAGGAAGAAAACCAATTCTTTACTGCCTTCGAGTGGAAGTTGGCTCATAAGCGCAGACTGCGCAGAATGCAGTCTCAAGGGCATGTGGAAAGAGCAATTACCAATCTATTCGAAAACCTTGGCTTGAAAGAAGCTGCTTAATTGAGAAAAGAAATCCCGCCCCTCGAGGCGGGATTTACTTTTGCAATAGTTGCTGCCCCAGACCCGATTTGCGGTCAGGAGCAATAAGAGCAATTAGCAGGACTCTCCCTCTTTGTTCTTCTTCTCGGGTTGATTGTCATTTTCCTGACGACCTTTTTCTTGCTGCATTTCATCGTCTGGCTTTTTATTCTGCTTCTCGAAGTTCTTATCTTTTTGCTCTTTTTGTTCCTGTGCTTCTTGATTCATTCTTTTATCATCAGCCATGATTAGCCTCCTTTGTCTTCGTTTTGTTTACAAAGTAAGACAAACTCAATAGCTTTCAGTTCCTCTTTCTGAATGTAATCAGTGCGCTGAAAACTTCGTCGATTACAGCGTCCCGATCGCCTGTTTCAGGCGAGACTTCAAATCAGTGAAGATTTCATTTGCTGACGGTGGAGTTTCCGGGCGTCCGAGATTGGCGGCCACACGATACATGGAATTGCTTAGACCGATGAAGAATGGGTGAAAACCGTACTTGAGCATTTCGTCATAGGCTTGTGCAGCACCCCAGCTTTGCTTCGTGAGGCGATAAATTGCCACCATCGTGCCGCAACGATCTTGACCCTGCCGGCAGTGCATGAACACTGGACCATTGTTCGGGTCGTTGACTACTTTGAGAAATTTCTCGATGTCTTCGTCTTTGACGGTTTTGAAAACACTAAGTGGAATACTCACTGATTTCATACCTAAAGATTCGACCAATTCTTTCTCGTTGGCAATGTCTTTCTTTCCGTCTCTTAGATTTATTACGGTTCTTACCCCAGCAGCCTTCAGCGCCTCGAAACCCTGACGCGAGGGTTGTGCCCCACGCAGGATGAATGGGGTGACAACTCCGAAGTTTGGAACAACTTGCGCCAGCACCTGTGCTGTGGCGGAAGTGTTCGTTGTGGAAAGAGGAGAAAGAGCTTGCTGAGAATTTGCAATAGCTGGAAGCTGACCAAGAAAAATCGAGGAGGAGACCAATAAGGACGCCACAAAACCAAAGCATCTTGATGCCATAGGAAGATACCCGCCGTGAGAAACGCAACTAAATTTCATCCTAGCATCGCGCCGGCAAACCTGCCTGCCCTGCCGGATTTCAGAGCCATTCTGTAAAATGATGTTGCAATTTGGAGAATGTGTTTTTTTTGTGGGAACCCTGAATATGCAGGTCCAGTCTGCATCTTGCTCTGGGGTTTGTATCCTATTTGCTGCAAATGTTCGGCAGAATTACTGACTTGCGAATCAAAAGTGTGGAACCTGGCGTGCGGTTTTTCGTCTTTTTGGCACCGGGTAACGAAGATAAGTGATACTCATGCTGCGCTCTGGCTTCGTTCTGGCTGATGAATAGGGCGTTTACGAAGGATCGTCCTGTTTGTCACAAGTGAATTTGTGATATTTGACTGGTGTCCCGCTTCCTTTCTGGTTTTACAAAGGATTTACTCATTTGTATATTTCAAATCGCCCAAACTCGAAATCGATGAAAGCAATTCTATCGGTAATGTTTTTGCTTGTCTGCACCTGTTTTCTTGCGGGCTGCAACATACATCAAGAAACCGATGTGGTTTACCGAGGACCGGCACCGACAATCAAAGTAATCGATCGTTTGAAGTCCATGGGCATCAAAAGCATCGTTTCGGTTCGAAACAGACCGACGCAGAAGAAGCAGGAATATGCCGAAAAAATAGGCATGAAATGGTTTGCTGTTAAGACTTCCGTCATGCATTCTCCTAAAGAGGAGGATATTCGCAAATTTCTCAGCATTGTTAATAATCCGGAGAATCAGCCGGTTTATGTGTGCTGCATGGGCGGTATCGATCGCTCGAGGTTCTACATAACTGCATACAAGATTGCAGTTTTAAATCACGATCCACAGGATGCTGTTTCTCACATGGACGGTTCTACCTGGCACAAATTGTGGCCGGGGTTCCGTTATTACGTCGATATTCTCAAAGCAGGCGCGAAAGACAAGTATGGCTGGAAACCGTGGATGACTCCAGAAACGGTGAATGCAGAAAACACCAAAGAAGAGAATGCCGCCCCTGCGACTGGAAAGTCCCCGCCGGGGGCGGTGCCGCGAAACACTTCGTCTATTTAGACACATATGCCAAGCAGTTAGAATATTCGAGATGCTGCTCGTATATAGATCGCTCCTGAATGTCGCTGCCCCCTATCCCGATTCGCAAGATTATTCATGTCGATATGGACGCGTTTTTCGCGTCGGTGGAACAGCGCGATAATCCGGACTTGCGAGGCAAGCCGCTGGCCGTGGGAGGTAGCCCCTCTCAAAGAGGAGTGGTGGCGGCGGCGAGTTATGAAGCGCGCAGGTATGGAGTCCATTCGGCCATGCCCTCGCGAACAGCGGTGCAGCGATGCCCTAATCTGATCCTGGTGCGCCCTCGATTTAGCGTCTACCGGGAAGTTTCCGATCAAATTCATGAGATTTTCAATCGATATACCGACCTTGTCGAGCCACTCTCTCTCGACGAAGCCTACCTTGATGTTACTGAAAATAAGCTGGGCATGCCGTCGGCCACACTTATAGCCAGAGAGATAAAGGACGCGATTTTTGCAGAAACAAACCTGACTGCATCGGCGGGCGTATCGATTAACAAATTTCTCGCCAAAACTGCATCTGGTATCAACAAACCCGACGGTTTGACACTTATCACACCAGAGAAGGCGGAAGCTTTTATTGAGAAATTGGCTATAGAAGACTTCTATGGAATAGGCAAAGTAACTGCTCAAAAGATGCATAGTTATGGCATTTACACCGGTGCCGATCTGAAAAAATTGAGCGAAGTCGAGTTGATCAAGAAATTCGGCAAGACCGGCAGTTATTATTTCCGAATCGTAAGGGCCTGTGACGATCGCCCTGTCATCGCCAATCGAATTCCTAAATCAATTGGGGCGGAGGAAAGCTTTGCCGAGGATTTGGCGGACAGGTACTCGATGGTAGCTGCACTGGAGGAGCTTGCCGATACAGTGGAGCGGCGGCTGGAAAGTAATGGAACCGGCGGTAGAACGGTTACGCTGAAAGTCAAATATGGCGACTATCAGCAAGTGACAAGAAGCAAAACTTTGAATGAATCAATCAAGACCTCGCATGAGATCATGAAAGTCATTCAGACTTTGATGACGGCGACCGAGATCGAACAACGCAACGTCAGGCTGCTCGGTGTGCAAGTTTCCAGCCTCGATTGCGATCGCGAAGAGCAAGAGTATGTTCAGTTGACGATCGAGTTCGCTTAGCCGACGTCGCGCAGTCCGTAGTCGTCATAGTTGAGTTGGTGCGTGACGTCCATCGATTCGAGCAAGCCAGGCATACTCTTGTGCAAGACTTCTTCTGATACCCGGACTTCTGAATGCTGGGGCGGCACCAAAACTGTCACGGCTTTGGGTACGATGGTGACGCGCATAGGTGTTACGCCGCATTCTTCGCCATCGATCATCAGAGGTGCTTCGGACACCCTTGCCGGGTCAGGAACTTTCTTTCCGGCCAGCACGTTGCGCAGTTTCTTAGCCCATGCTTGGAATTCTGAGCGAACACCGCGCCTGGGCATTGCTTCCACTACAGCTTCCTTGCAGCGCAATATACATTCGGGTGCCTTTTCATCGACACTTCCTGCCACAAAGCGAAACCCAAGGTTTACATAATCGGTGAATTTGACCGGATCGACAATATGCAATTCAAGAAATCCATCGTTGAGATTGCTCAACTCGTTGCGCTTGCCCATTCCCAAATCTTCGACGTTTGCCAGGAAGATGCCTGAGGCCTGGACTTTGAACGACATTCCACCGGTCGTGATCCTGAATACACGCGGGGGCTGTGCGATCGTTTGCAACATGGCGCTGACATAAGCAAGCAGTCTGAATTTAGTTTTCAAGGCGCGCGGCGGGCGCATGAATGCATCGGAGATTGGACCGACGCCTGCCATACCTGCGAAGTATTCTCCGTTCATCAACGCCATGTCAATTTGAACGGGACGCCCGTTTACAAGATAATCGAACGCATGTTCAAGCGGGTTGGCCAGGATACTCTCTTTGACGATGCCGAGATTGCGAGCCAGAACATTGCCGGTGCCCAGAGGGAAAATGGCGCATGGTATGCGTGATTTGGCCTTTGCCAGGGCTGCAAGCGCGAAGCGGACGGTGCCGTCGCCCCCTGCTGCAATCACCAGGTCCAGAGGCGGCTTGAACAGTGGGACGAGATGTTCCGGACCCGTCTCGGCTGTCGTCGGGTAGAACGAAACCAGATATTCATCGTGTTTGTTCAATTTCTCAACGAGTTTTCCAATCCAAATCTCTGTCTGCACTTGAGATTTGGCGGCTGGATTATAGATTACGAGTGCATGTTTTGGCATGTATAGATACCCTGTTGGACCCCGTAATAGAGCGAATCGATGGGGCAAAAGTTCCCCCAATCCGCCACAAATAGTGGATTGGCGTAATCGAAGAGCTCAAAGAGGCTGAATCTACCCCGTCGAGATTATGGAACTTACCGCGCGGTACCGCGTCCACCCCCCAGAGCCTAAAAGGGAGGAGACCAGGATGTCCGCAAAAGCGTCGGGCGACACCATCGATACGGAAAATGCCGATAGGGGTTCATCGTATTCGAATGGCGACAAGCCAGGAGAATCAGTTAATCTTTTTGAGCCGTCCTTTGCCCCTATTAAGAAGTTTCACTTTAACGCGATCGCCTTCATCCTCGGATTCGCCGTCCTGCTTGGTTTGATTGCCTTCGCTTCCATGCAGTTTCTCAAAAGTAATGACTCCAACATTATTGAGCTGAGCGGACGTATAGAGGCGCCGGAAACGCATATTTCGGCAATCGCCAATACTCGTGTCAAATCGGTTCTGGTCAGTGAAGGTGATGTGGTCAAGAAAGGACAACTCCTGATTGAGCTTGATACGGGTCTCATCAAAGCCAAAGAAGGAAATGTTCAACAGTTTATATCTCAGGCCTCGCGCGCCAGTCGGCAAGCAGATCTTCATGCTGCCGCCATGGAAAGACAGATAGCCGAGGCACGTCGTAAATCGAAAGGATTCTGGACAAGAGTGTTTACCAGCCCTAAAGGACGAGCAAAAGAAGGAGAGCGCCTGCGTGGCGATATGCTGCAAGCGCGCATGATGCAGATGCAGGCCCGTGCTGCAGTCGCTAAGGCTCAAGCCATGTCTAAGGCTACAAAAGAAGCGAAAATCAACTTCAAACTAACCAGCCCGATAGACGGCATCTGCGAAACCCGCAGTATCGAACCAGGCGAGCTTGCGGCGACCGGGCAGGTATTGATGACGATTATCGATCCCAAAGCAGTTTATATGAAGGGCTATATTCCTGAAGGCGACGTCGGCAGAGTAAAGCTCGGCCAGCAGGCGGATGTCTATTTAGACTCTGATAGCAAGAAAGCTCACAAGGCTCACATTACTTCCATCGACCGAACACCATCATTCACGCCGGAAAATGTCTATTTCAAGGACGACAGGGTTCGTCAAGTTTTCGGCGTGAAACTCGCATTGGACAGTCCGGATGGA
>JAIETE010000249.1 GCA_019745505.1 Candidatus Obscuribacterales bacterium
GAACTCGAATTACTGACCCAGGGTAGGAAATTTCAAAACTGACTCGCCAGCCTTTCTGACCGCCGGCTCTGCAAGGTCATATACAGCTTTGGCTCCGAACATAGTTACACCCAATGTGCCGACAGCGATTGCCGCAGGTGGAGCTTCAGGAGCCAGAACAATAGCCAGCGAGCAGAGAGCACCAGCCGTATCGGCAATGACGGGCGTCTTGGTTAGATAATCCGCGATCTTCGGACCTTCCGTTCTCATGTCGTGCCAGATTTGACCGCCGAGGTTCGCCACATCATCCATCGCATGTTTTGCGTCGAATTTTTGATTGTCACCGGCTTTGAATTCAAATGGGTTGGACATAGCAGCGTTCCTCGAATTGGGAAGGGAGGCGACCAGCTGGTCGATGCACTCACAATATGAAAAATCCGCGCCCCCGTAACTGTCGAATTGAACAGTCTTTTTGCCACCACCCCCAAAAATCACCCGCACACAAGACCTGAAGCCCTTACCTCATTGGAAAAATCCGAATTAACAAGAGCAAAAGCTAAGAGTAGCTTAGCTACCATACATATATTGGTTTCAATGAGATAATTGGTCCGTGCTTTCTTTACCGCTGTCTGCCTTGTGAGACAGTCCGGTTTGCCGAAAATTATTTGCGCCTGGCTCTAGTCCGATCGGAACTTAGCCGGCGGACTTCTTGCCGCTGAGAAAGCGCGCATTAGAGACCAGGGGAGATACACCAGTGCTTGAAAAAGACGTCATAAGGAGCTTCGAGGTTCAGATGCCCACTACCGCAAATCTGCAAAACATGTCGATAGTCAGCAGCTACAAGGTTGAGAACCGAGCTCTGCTCGCCTGGGTAGAAAAAATGGCCGCCATGTGCCAACCGGAACGCATAGTCTGGTGCGATGGCTCGAAAGAAGAAACAGATCGTCTGTGCACGCAGATGGTTGCCGAAGGCAAACTGTTACGCCTCAATCCGGACAAGCGTCCCAACAGCTATCTCGCCTGGTCCGATCCGTCAGATGTCGCAAGAGTCGAGGATCGGACTTTTGTATGCAGTGATTCCAAAGCGACGGCGGGACCCAATAACAATTGGATGGCACCGGCAAACGCAAAGGAGACACTCACCACACTTTTCACCGGCTGCATGCGCGGACGCACCATGTATGTAGTGCCGTTCTCGATGGGACCGATCGGCTCGCCCCTCTCGCAAATCGGCGTCGAAATTACCGATTCTCCTTATGTCGTTGTGAGCATGCGCACGATGACCCGCATGGGTAAAGCCGCTGTCGCAATGCTCGGACAAAACGGCAATTTCGTACAGTGCCTGCACTCGGTCGGCATGCCTCTCGAATTGGGTCAACCCGATGTGAGCTGGCCGTGCAATCGTGAAACCAAATACATCGTCCATTTTCCTGAAACCCGCGAAATCTGGTCTTACGGCTCCGGATACGGCGGCAACGCCTTGCTCGGCAAAAAGTGTTTCGCACTGCGCATCGCCTCCACAATGGGCAGGCAGGAAGGCTGGTTAGCAGAGCACATGCTGATCATGGGCATTCAATCTCCCGAAGGTCAGAAGAAATATTTTGCAGCGGCTTTCCCCAGCGCTTGCGGCAAGACGAACCTGGCCATGCTCATTCCTCCTGCCGGTGTGAAAGGCTGGAAGGTAACCACGATCGGCGATGACATCGCCTGGATCAAACCCGGCAAAGATGGTCGTTTGTATGCCATCAACCCGGAAGCCGGATATTTTGGCGTCGCTCCAGGCACTTCGGACAAAACCAATCCGAACGCCATGTTGACGATGAAAGAAAACTGCATCTTCACCAACGTAGCCCTCACTAAAGACGGCGATGTCTGGTGGGAAGGCATGACGGATGAAGCTCCGGATGAACTGCTCGATTGGCAGGGCAAGCCCTGGACCAAAGATTGTGGACGCCCTGCGGCTCACCCGAATGCTCGCTTTACTGTGCCCACCAGCCAGTGCCCGTCACTTGACGAAAATTGGGACAACCCGCAAGGCGTGCCAATCGCTGCGTTCATTTTTGGCGGACGCCGCTGCACTACCATTCCACTGGTAACGGAGGCGTTCTCGTGGTTGCAGGGTGTCTATATGGCAGCAACCATGGGCTCTGAGCAAACAGCAGCGGCAGAAGGAAAAATCGGTGCGGTCCGCCGCGATCCAATGGCGATGCTGCCTTTCTGCGGTTATCACATGGGTGATTATTTCAAACACTGGCTGCAGATGGGCGAAAAGGTCAAAACTCAACCCAAGATCTTCTGCGTCAACTGGTTCCTCAAAGGTGCCAAGGGCGAATTCCTCTGGCCAGGCTTCGGCGAGAATATGCGCGTCATCAAGTGGATGTTCGAGCGGATCGAAGGAAAGGTCGGAGCACGCAAAGAAACCCTCGGCTGGATACCGACCAGAGGAGACCTCGACTTTACCGGACTGGATGAAGTCGGTCACGAAGCTTTCGACAAGTTGGTCAAGGTTGATACAAGCCTCTGGCAACAGGAATTGGAGAGCCATAAAGACCTATTCGATACTCTGAAAGATAGACTGCCGCAGGAATTCCTGACCCTGCAGCAAAATCTCAAAGACGGCATCAAATAATTCGGGTCTGACTGAAACACAAGAAATTGGCGTGCGGAGCCGGTCGAGGTATTTTTACTTCGATCCGGCGACTGAAAACCATTGACGCACGGGGTATTACGGGCTCCCTTGCTTTCCGGGGCTCTAATTCGGGCATAATAGAAGTATTGGAGTCCCGGAAAACACCCCTTGCAGCAAGATCCCAGACCTAAATTCATGGACAACTCAACACCTCCAATCGGAGAACTGTTGGTCCAGTGGCAGCTCGTTTCTGAAAAAGACAGAAACGCGGCGCTCACGGATGCGCGCAAGCTGTCCCTGCCTTTGGGGTTGGCTCTCAGACTGCACGGCGCCGTGGACCTCGAGCTTCTTCACAACGCTGTGACTGCGCAAGCATTGCTGCGGGATTCCGTGATTTTGCCGCAGCACGCTCGAGAAGCAATGGCTGTGGTGATAAGAAAGCGCATCCAATTCAATCTGGCATTGGATCTTCTAGGCATTGAAGTCGGCTCAAAGAAGCGCTGCAGGCTGGGAGAGCTGCTTATCGAGAGCGAAACCCTCAACCGCGAATTGCTCAAATCGCATCTTGCTTGTGCAAAAGCCACCGGACTGCCGCTCGGAAGAGTGGTTTGCAATTTGGCAGATGTGCCCAAAGACGTAATCGACATGGCTCTGAAGGTGCAGGCTCAGGTGCGAGCCGGAACAATGTCGCGAGAAGAGGCAATCAATCAGCTCTACTCCGCCAGACGCAGCAATGCGGTGATCTCGAATGTCAGCCATTCGCTGATGGAACAACGGACCCAGCTGGGTCAATTGCTCAGCATGGCCGGCTTGATTTCTGAAAAGGATGTTGAGTACGCCCTGATCATGTCGAGTGCCGAAGGCAAATTTCTGGGAGAAGCACTTACCTCGCTCAGTTTGATCAAGCCATATGAGGTTCATGCCGCGCTGGAAGTGCAGCATATGATTCGCTCCAACAAAATAAGTTTCAACCAGGGATTGAACCAGCTGAAAAAGCTTCTTTCCAACAAAGAAGATGAAGATCGAACAGGAACTTTGCATCAGATGCCGGCAATGGAGAAGTCGACCGTTACTTTCTCTTCCTTTCTGAAACTGATCAATTGCATTCCCAAAAGTGACGGTAGAAAGAATCAGACGGATGAGCAAAGACCAGAATTGGATGCGCAGCTTGACGAGGCATGGCAAGAACTGCGCACTAATTTCTTCTTTGCCGCGCCACCGGACGACCGCATTCACCCTAACGTAAAAGAGATCCTGCAGCGCTCCGGCTTTCTCACCGACAAGCAAATGACTTCCGTGCAGCGCGCTGCAATGGCATACAGATTTTTTCGAGATGACCGCTTGACCATCGAGCAGGCCCTCATCCAATACCATCGAATGCAGGTAGAAGACTCGAATCCCAGCACCTGGCAAACTGCGTTTCCGCAGTTGAACGTCTAAGTCGACCGTCTAGAATATGTGATCGAAACGGCCAGCTCAGGCAAGAAACTTATTAACCTTGCATACAAATACCTGGCAATAAAGAGTATCTTCGCCTAAACTTAGGCGCCCCAATTGCACAGGAAAAATGTTTTGGAAAGCTTGCTTATCGACACAGAAATCGCCGCAGCGCTGCTTTCACTCACGCTCATGGAAATCGTGCTGGGCATCGACAATATAATCTTCATATCGATCCTTTCATCACGCTTACCGGAAGAGCAAAGAAAAAAAGCAAGACTGATTGGTCTGGCACTGGCGATGCTCACGCGTATCGGCCTGCTATTTTCTCTGTCCTGGGTGATGTCTCTAAAAGAAACGCTCTTCGAACTTGCCCATCATGGATTTTCCGGACGAGACCTGGTTCTTGTCGGTGGCGGCGCATTCCTCGTTTACAAAGCGACCAAAGAAATTCACGAGAAGATCGAAAATTCTGAAGACGAGGAGATAAAGACAAAAGGCAACATCTCATTTTCAGGAGTGCTCACTCAAATAGTGATCTTGGACATTGTATTCTCTCTGGATTCCGTCATTACGGCGGTGGGAATGGTGGATCAGTTGTGGGTAATGATTTTAGCCGTGATGATTTCAGTGATCATTATGATGATTTTCTCCGGCGCCGTGAGCGATTTCATCCATCGTCATCCGACGGTAAAAATGCTGGCCCTGAGCTTTTTGCTTCTCATAGGAGTAACTCTGGCTGGCGAAGGACTCGGTCATCACATTTCCAAAGGATACATTTACGCGGCGATGGCATTCTCCATTTTTGTCGAGAGCTTGAATCTGGCCACGACCCGAAAGAAAAAGTCCGCTCTTGTTGCGGTAGTGCAGATGCCCAGCCAGAAGGAATAGTTCTCAGCTGCGAGGCTCCACTTTCGCCTTCTCTCTTACGAACTCGAGAAGAGGTCTAAAAGATTCCGGCAAACTGCCGTCATCGAATGTTGCTTTATGCTCGCCGCCATTGGAAGCGCTGAATTCGTAAAAGAACATATCGGCCGCACCGGGAGTGGTTTTGCGCTCTTCTTTCAATTTCAAAAGTCCGCTCGATTCAATCAAGCTCGAAAGTTTTTCCGCCTCTGCTTTCTCGAGGTCCGCGAGTTTGATCGAGTAGCCCCGACTTATGCCAGCAAAGCCGCCGGTCTGGTGATATGTAAAACTAGTTATCTTATCCATCTTTTTGTCATTCTTCTTTTCATTCGAGTCACTGCATTTTTTGTCTCTTTGGCAGCAAGCGGCAGGCTCTTTCACCAGCTTGGATTTCTTTGCCTCAGCGGTCTGCGGCGCGACTTGCAGTACGCACAAGAATAATAGCAACGAGGCGATTGTTTTTGCCGTAACATGCCAAACAACACTCTTAAGCAACACGATCGATTCTCCCGTCCGTTCAAAAGATAGCAGACAGAAAGACCGGCTTAGAGAAAGTTTTGTTCCGGCAATGGAGCTGATTGGCATAACCCTCAAGTTCTTTCGAAAAGGACATTCGAATTATTCAGCGCTGCCTCGACACTGACCGGATTGGTTATGAAAACAACCTTCAACGGCAAACCATCCGGCGATTTCAAATTCAGAGCCAATAAGTCATTATTGATCTCGTGCGCCTGCTCCTTGCTCATACCGGGAATGGGTTCTATTCCTACTGTCAATTGCTCCTGCTCATTTACCGGCTCAAAGAAGCAAGCAAAGAGCATGCCGCGCTTCACCATCGCATGATTTTGCAAAACGCTTTTCAGATCGGCACCCAGTTTAGCGACCGTATCAATATCAGTATGCCGCAAAGCAATTTGTGAGCCGTTACTGATAGTAATTTGCGCCCAATCCCAAGTCTTACCGCGCTCGATCGGCAGTTTTGAGCGGGCAAAACATTCCATTTCCCATTTGCGCAAAATCACTCCACCTGTTTTGGTCGGATCGATAATGACAGCCTCCATCGACTTTCCCAGCGCAATCGAGCAGAGATCCTTCATGGTAATGGTGCGCAAAACGAAATCGGTTTCGGAATCCCAAGCAGAAATCAGTGGCTTGCTGCTGAAAACAATGATGCCCACTTCTCCTCGAGGATTGGTTATCGTCACAGGCTGATTGCCGCTTCCTTTGTCTGCACCGGGCAGAATCACTTCGCTTTCATTCAGGATCTCATACAGCTTATATCGATTCATAACAGTGTCGCTGTCACGAACAGCCTTGATGGCCTGCGTCAGGTCCGGTCGCTGAGTGCTCACTTGCACGCTGTCGCCGGCTGACTTGGAGCGCTTGTCCGCCAGTTTTTTCAAATTCTCCGGCTGCCTTTCAAACGCCGCCTGTGCAGGCAGGCAGCCTTCGCCCGCAGCGCGAAGATACAGTTGCAGTGCTTTGTCTCTATCCGGCTTGACGCCGAGACCTTTTTCATAACAAATGCCTAGCCAGTAATTTGCATCAACCTGACCGCGTGTGCTCAGGTCTTGAAAGAGAGCGAGCAATCTTTGAAATCGCTCTGCAAAACCATCTTCAGACCATAGTCTGTCTTGAGCGAAACAGCCTTCCGCAGCGCGCTCCAACAGTGCTTTGGCGCGAGGTCGATTAACCAGTACTGCTTGTCCTTCAATCAAGGCAAGCGCCAGATTCCACTGGGCAAAGGAATTATTCGCCTCTGATGCCAACTCGAGATACTCGATGCCTTTCTTTTCATCTTTATCGACGCCAATTCCTTCCAGCAGAATGACACCCAAAAGCCCCTGCGCGCTGAAGTCTTCCATTTCGGCAGCGCGCATCAGCAGCTGTACGGATTTTACCGGATCAGCCAGCACCAGAAGCCCACGATGGTACATACTGGAAAGTAGCTGCAAAGCCTCGCACGATCCTTCCTCACTGGCGGAGTTGAGATATTTCATCGCCTCCGCGCGTTCATTCTTGTGACCTTCATCGTCGAAATCTTCTACGGTAGCCGAGTCAAGTCCTTTTTCCAGAGACTGATCCCACCAGCGTATAACGAGATTACGCTCACGCTTGAGCAGGTTTTTCATAATCAAAAAGCGCCCGAGCAAATACTGAGCTTCGCTGTCTCCACTCTCCGCCGCCATTCTGTAATAGCGCAAAGCTTCCGAAAAGTCGCGCCCTACGGGATTGTAAAAACGGTGATAATAAGCAAGGCTAATCATCGCCTTGGTATTGCGTTTGTTGGCGCACGAGCGCAAGAAATTCTCGGCATCTTGCGGAAAGATATTGTTTTCAAAACACAAACGCAAACACTTAACGGCGTGCTGTTCGGCTAAATCACTGCCCATGTCGTAAGCACGCTTATACCAGTAATAGGCGCTGTCGAGATCCTTGTGCAATCCCATTCCCATTTCCCAGCAGCGTCCATACAAGAGCTGTGCTGTTTCATTGCCATTTTCCGCAGCCGGATAGAGGTCGATAACGGCCCCATTCAAGTCGCTATGAGTCCCGGTCTTGAGCATCAGAAGCAGCTGGCGCTCGGATTCGCCTGTCGCATAGACATCCGACTGCCTCATCCAATGATCGACATCCTCAACCTTCAATCCGGACAATGTATCTTTTGAATTCAGCTCTTCCAGCTTTTCATTGCATTGGGCATTGCCGAGAGCGCTTCCCGCCTTGAGCCAATAGATTGCTTCGTCATAACTTTCCTCGACGCCGTCGCCGTACAGGTAACAGAGTGCAAGCTCATACTGAGCTGACTCATGACCATTTTCCGCGGCTTTCTTGTACCACTGGGCAGAGCGAACGAGGTCTTTCTCGACGCCGTCGCCGTTAAAACACATGACGCCAAGCATGTATTGAGCGCTGTCACACTTTTCATCCGCCTCCGCCGCTTTCAGCAACCATTTGTAAGCATCCTCGTACTTCTTCTCGCAGCCGATTCCGTAAAGAAGGCAGCGACCAAAATTACTCATTCCCAGTGGAAGACCGCTCTCGGCAGCCATCTTATACCAGCGAAAAGCTTCCTTAGGCTCATCGGGCTCGAGAATGTAGCCGAGGTTGTTCTGAGCATTCGCATGCCCCTTGTCTGCGGCTTCCTTGAAGAGCCGAATCGCCTCGGGCAGGTTTTCCTCGACTCCCAGAGCCCCCCACTGGTAGATGGTGCCCATCTCATTCTGCCCTTCGGGGCAACCGGCATTGCATGATTTGCGATACCAGAAGAGCGCTTCCTTTTCGTCCTTCTCAACATCAGTTCCCGTCTCCAAAGCGACGGCATACTTATACATCGCAAAACCGTCACCGTGCTGAGCGCGGTCAAGAAGCTCATCGGGACTGAGCTGTTTTTCTTCTGGCACCACTTCTGGTGCTTTGTGGATTTCCGGATAAGGGGAAAAACCAAAAGAGTCCTGACTGACAGGCGTTTTCGACTTCACGATAGCAGTGTTTTCGCTGTCCGGTTTCTCTCTGCCGGCAGGCGCCTTCTGCGACCAAATAGAAGTCAGTGCGCCTTCCAACTCGTCGCGTAATTCGATGACTGATTGCTGTCTGTCGTCCGGCGATTTCATAAGAGCGCGAAATACACAGCGCTCCAGAGCATCGGGGAGCATTACGCCCTGCGCGACTTCCCGAAAAGAGCGTGGCTGCTCAGAGATGTGCTTGGTCAGTGTCTCGAGCGCCGTATCTCCGGTAAGCGGACGGATGCCGGTCAAGATGTGATACATCACGCATCCCAGAGAGTAAATGTCAGAGCGACCATCCAGAGGCTTTCCGAGGCATTGCTCCGGACTCATATAGGAAGGAGTGCCCATGACTGCTCCGGCGCCGGTTAAATCGGAATCCTGCTCGACCATCGGCTTGGCTATTCCGAAATCGACCAGCTTGATCACTTCGTTGCCGATATCGTCCTTCTGAAGAACAATGTTGGCCGGCTTCAAGTCTCTGTGCACGATGCCGTTTTTGTGAGCATGGGCAAGCGCTTGACACACGGCGATGAAAAGCGGGACAGCTTTCGAGGACTGAATACGCATCGAGCGAGTTAACACCTGGTCCATGCTTTCGCCGGAGAGGCATTCCATGACAAGAAACGGTCGATTATCCGGTAAAACACCGAAGTCAAAGACGGTGACTATATTCGGATGCTGGAGAGAGGCAGCCATGCGCGCTTCTCTTTGAAAACGCAAGGCGGCAACCGTGTCGGAGGCCATCTTTTCCTGCAAGACCTTAACGGCAACAAAGCGCCCGAGCATAATGTCTTTGGCACGAAAAACGACGCCCAGCGCCCCACGGCCAAGCTCGGATTCGACCTCATATCGGTCCGCTATCTTTGTTCCAATTAGATTGTCACCGCTCAATTCAGCAATCCCTCTCCAGATTGCTTACCCCCTTTAAAATGGAGTTTCACTTATTCGCGGATTTATCTTTCAATCATGCCAAATATCGGCATTCTTTCAGGTTTGGCACTCTTCTTTGCTAACATATGGGTGCGTCTCTGCACCTGTTACCATGGCAAAAATCTTACTAGTCGAAGACAGCCGCGAAATGGCATCCACGATTGTGACCTGGCTCAACGCCGAGCATCACGAAGTCGCGCATTGTGAAGATGGTCTGGAAGGCTTGGACCGACTCAAGTTCGAGACTTTTGACGTGGTCATTCTTGATTGGGAACTGCCGGGAATGAGCGGTCTTGATATTTGCAAAGAGTACAGAAGTGGCGGCGGCAAAATGCCGGTCTTGATTCTGACAGCCAAGGCCGCGATTAATGAAAGAACGACCGGCCTCGATTCCGGAGCAGATGATTATCTGACCAAACCCTTTTCCCTGAAAGAGCTTTCTGCACGATTGCGCGCACTATTGCGCCGGCCGGCCGAGATAAAGAGCAATGTGCTGGAAGTCGGTGAGATTATGCTGGATACCGTCAAATATAGAGTCATGAAAGGCGGAAAAGAAATTCAGCTTATGCCTCGCGACTTTGCCTTGCTCGAATTTTTGATGAAAAACGTCGACCACGTCTTCAGCGCCGAAGCCCTGCTTCAAAGAGTTTGGTCGGGCGATAGCGAAGCTTCTCCCGCGGCGCTGAGAACCGCAATCAAACGCATTCGCCAGAAGCTCGATGAAAGTGACGATGAAGGAAATTCGATAATCGAAAACATCCCCAGAGTCGGCTATCGATTGAGAGCCCGATAGGACGAATAAGCGCTCCATTAAGGTTTTTCGAAATCAAAAGCTTGAATGGTTCCAAATATACGGCGTCATATCAATCTCCAAAAGTCTGCGCCGCTCCTCTTCCCATTGAGTTTTTCGAGCAGCCTCCTCGGAAAAGTCGAGTCGCTTGCCCCACCCGCAATCAATGAGATTGACCTGCTTGTCTGATAGATAGAGTCGATTTTCAATCTTGCCGTTGTCGGACCGCTCCTTCAAAATCTGCTTCCAATCATCGTATGTCTTGGGCGTCGCGTAAATTCCCGCACTCAAACCTTCCTGCGATGAGAGCATCCCTGTCCCTCTGTCCGTGCTCTCGACTTGCTTGAGATTGTCCAAGCCTGCGCCGATTTCACCATGCCAGAACCTGCTGCTCAAATTGTCATCTGCAGAACTTGCTTCTGTGGCTTTCAAATCATTCTGCACCAGCGACTCTGATACTAGCGGCCTGGAGTGTTTGCTGTAATCTTCAACCATCTCATTTTTCCTCTTTTGTAAGCGCAATGCCCTACGCGACCAGCAGCATCCGCTTCCATCAGTGACCAAGCGGTAGCGGACCTGTAGCCAATCTGTGACTGCAGATTAAACGAAAAGAGCCGGGCGGTGCCGGCTCTCTTTCTTTGCAGCTCCGCGATTGCTATTGAGCGGGCTTTTGCTGTGCGGCAGGCGCGCTGCGGGAATTTCGCGTCTCATTCGATTCGCTCTTGGCCGGCGCATTGTCGTGCAAATATCTCGACGGAGTGTCAGGAACAGGAAACACACTCTCATTGAGCATGGTGAACATCATCGGCTTTATTTGCAACTCGCCGGAAAAAGGGCTGCTGTATGCAGACAACAGCCAGATATTCAGTGCCAGAGTAGTAGCGACCATAGTGGTCATAAATCCGTGTATATGCGGAAATTGAGACATAAAGACGTAAGTGAAGCCAATGGTGATAATCGAGCCGAACGCTACCACAATCCATAAAGCATTCGGCAAGTCTTGCCGGGCTAGAAGCAACCGGGCGCGGCGATGCTCTCCTACGCCCATCATCGCTTCATTGAGCGCCTGCTGCAGATTGCTTTGACGATCGTTCTCAGGAACTACCGACACTACCCCTTCCCAAAGTTTTTGATACCCCTCCCAGCCGTGGTTGATCTTTGCATGGTGTTCCATCTGCTCCCACTCTATCTCCACGACCTCTCGTGCGTATTGTCGACAAAGGTCGCGGATGCGCGGACGATCTACATCGCTCAGCCCGCGAGCCAGGCGAAAGATACTGGCGACATTATTCGCTTCTTGTTCAACATGCATTTGAGCATCGCCATAACGGGCCATCGCGGCAGCAACCATAAAGCCCAACAAAACTGAAAACAGAGTGCCGACGACACCGAGCATGCCTTCGGCGGCACTGTGATGCTGCTCGAGCACCTCTATTTCAATTCGTCCTTTGAGCAATCTTTGCCCCAAAAGAGCAATCGACACGAAAATCGCGACAAGAATTACCGCATGACCCAACGTATTCATGGTTTACCGCCCCAAAACCCCTCTTAATTTTAGCCAGCCGGACTCGAAAGTCGGTTTACGCGACTAAATTCGAGACTAGCGTACCAATAATAACCTCCCCCAATAGGGTGAATATAGTTCAAATTCAGATAAATCAACGCAGAAGAGAGGCCAGATCGGTACCGAGGGAAACTAAAAGGGCAATCAAGTTCTAAGTGCGGCTACAAGACAGAATAGGAAACTTGCAATGGCGAATACCAATTCTCTACTCGGAGAGCTGTTGGTTGATTGGCAACTAGCCTCAAGACAACAGATGGAAACGGCGGTATCGGAGTCGCAAAATCGCGACCTGCCTCTCAGTCTGGTGCTGACGATGCTGGACATTATCGATCCAGAGACAATGCGCTCGGCTATCGCGGCTCAATCTTTCTTGCGCGACCACGTCATTTCAGCCGACCAGACCACGCAGGCGATGGCGCTGGTCAAGAAAAAACGCATCTCCTTCGGCTTGGCAATGGATCTGCTGGGTATACAGGCTTCTTCAAAACCTCGCAATCGCCTGGGCGAGTATCTGGTCGAAAGCGAGTCAATCGGACGTGAGCAGATCAAGACCCGGTTGACAGTAGCGAACAAAACAGGAATACATCTGGGCAAAGTCTTGGTTACACTGGCGGATGCCCATCATGACTTGATCGATCACGCGCTCAGCTTGCAAGAGAAAGTGCGAAATGGCGATATCAACCGCGATGAAGCTATTGATCGACTCTACTCTGCGCGACGCTGCCTCGAAGTGATCACTCATGTGGCTCACGATTCGATCGAAAGCCAATCGACTCTCGGCAAACTATTGGCTTCAGCCGGCTTTATCGAAGACAAAGATATAGAATTGGCGATTTGTGTAAGCCAAGAACAAAAGAAAGACCTGGGTGATTCACTGATCGAACTCAACTGGGTCAAAGCCCAAGCCGTGTATGCCGCACTGGAAATACAGAAGTTGATCCGCACGGAAAAAATTTCCATCAACCAAGGAATACAGCAGTTAAGGAGGCTGCGTGCCGAGGTGGGTATTGCGGAGAACGTGCCCACTCATCCGGATGCCCAGGAAGAGCGTAATCTCACTTTCTATTACTTTTTGAAGCTGGCCGGTGCCCTGCCCAGATCCAGCGACAAAACGGCACAAGAAGCCGTCTATCCAAAAGACCGAATCGAATCGCAACTGGAAGAGACCTGGCAAGAATTGAAAGCAGCGACGCCGTCTCCGCGCTTGCCTGAGGATGTGCGCGACTTGCTTTCACAATGCGGCTTCCTCTCGGAGGAGCAGCAGATCATGGTGCAGAGAGCGGGAAGAACATACAAGCAATTCCGCGAACGCAGACTGAATATCGAGCAGGCTTTGATTCAATTCCATCTTGCTCAATCGTCATCGTCGGAGCCAGGCCCTTGGTCGGGCACTTTCCCCAGCTTGCCGATTTTCTAGTAAGCGGCCGATTCCCGACACTCTAGTTGGCTTACGCCAAATTGGCGGCTCTTCGCGCGCCGGCCATTCGCTCTTTGATTTCTTTGAGAGCAGTTCTAAACTCCAAGACCGACGCCGGTCGATCATCGGGTTTCTTCTCCAAACACTTGAGAATCAAATCATCCAATTCCTGAGGAATTTCAACAGTCATCGAGACGGGCTGCGGCTTTTCGTTCATCACCTTGTTGAACGTGTCGAGTATGGTTTGTCCAAAAAGCGGTGGATTGCCGGTCAGACACTCATACATGACGCAACCAAGCGCATATAGGTCGGTACGCGCGTCTGCAGGGTCGCCGACGCACTGCTCCGGACTCATGTACATAGGACTGCCGGCCGAATTTCCTTCACGAGACACTTTCTGCTGCATCATGGATTGCTCGCTCTCCAGCATCTTCGCCAAGCCGAAATCGACGACTTTCACGAGCTCGCGGCCTTTGACATTCTCGCTTATCATGATGTTGGCAGGCTTTATGTCTCTGTGCACGACACCATTATCATGTGCATTGATCAGACCGTCCGCCACTTGCAGAATTATGACAATCATCTGACCTACCGACAGTCTCGAACGTTCCCTGATAACGACATCCAGACTCTTTCCATCGATAAAATCGAGCAGCAGAAAAGGGACACCTTCCAGAAATCCACATTCGTGCACGGTGAGCAAATTAGGGTGCTGCATGCGCGCCATTGCCTGAGCTTCGCGCTGAAATCGTTGCACAAAACGCGCATTACCAAGCAGGTGAGGCTGCAAGAGCTTCAGCGCAAGGATCTTATCGAGAACTATATGGCGCGCTTTGTATACCGTGCTCATTCCGCCGGCACCTAAATATTCGACAATCTTGTACTTTCCGTCCAATATCTGCCCTTCCAACTTATCGACAATTTTCATGGCAGAGCCGTCGTCTGGACAGTGGGAAACAGTGGCGGCAAGCTGCTTTGCACACACAGGACAAACAGCATAGCGCGGGCTGTAGCCGGCGATATTTGTCGGCGTGGCACCGCTTTTAGTGCCGGAAGACATTTCCGAGGAGAGATCGGCAAGCTTCTTTTCCGTTTCCCGTCGAAGCTCCTGCTCGCGCCGGTAAGCATAGACGAACTGCCAAATCACTATGGAAACAGCGGACAGTAAGTTAAGCACACTAAGAGCTGGCGATGCAGTGTTTTCATCGATGACATGCGCGGCCACGGCACCAGCTTTCAGCCCGGTAAAGGCAGGCAAGAGAACCATGAGAGCAAAGAGACTGCGTCTCAATGCTGTGCCGAGCATGTCCGGCTCTAGCAGCAGTGAAAACCATCCGGAGCCGGGTCTGAGGGAATAAACTGCAAATGACAAAATGAGAGTCGAGGCAGCAAGAGTGACCGGAACTTTGATGCATCCCCATAATCCGCAAAATTCCGGTATGCCCTGCAAGAAGCCCACGACCGGCAGAAGAGCGACGGCTCCGGTAGCAGTCAGAAGAATCTGCCAGATCGGATCGAGCTTGGAATTATGCAGAGTCATCAGGAACAAACTCGAGGATACAAGCAAGATTCCAATGATTCCGTCAGGCGTCACTTGACCGGGCAATTGAAGTATGACGCCATTGGCCAGCTCTCCGGAGAGGGGTATATTGAACCAGTCCCAATCGGCTTCCTGAATCGACTCCAAAAGCTTGAACGCGCCGGTAAGAGCAGCTAACAGCGAAACGCAGGAACATATGTAACGCACGTCTTTCCTGTCAGGAAAGACTGCGAGCAAAAGCACCAGGCAAGACAGCACCATATACGATACTGCCGCTCCAAACGGAACGGCGAATCCAAAGAGCATTTTTAGAGCATGAATGTCGCAATACCAGCCGACTGTGACAGCAAGACAATAGAAAAAGACGATGCTTCCGGAGATTATTGCGCTCAGCCGGAATGAATCCAGAAGACGTGGTTTTGCTTCCAGCGTATGCGGAATCATTCGTTAATTCTCAGTCTCTTGCAAATTTCCAAGCAAGTCACTTTGCTTTCATTGCCCTTTCAAGAGCGGCTTGATAAACGCTTTTTGTCTTTGGTCCCGTAAGATATTTTATACACTTTCTGTCGGGTGAAAAGAATCCGACGACCGGTACAAATTTCATATTATCGTTGTAAAACCAGAGCACACCGTTCTTTTCAGCCAGAGCCTTGGATTGGGCCGCATGGTCCTCGCCGGTGTCGATCTCCAGGTAGGAAACAGACTGAGCATACTTAGACTGAACTTCGCGCACTGTCGGGCGCACCTTATCGCAGGTGAACTGACAGTGAGGGTCGTATATGAAAACGACGAGCACCTTCCCTTTCGCATCGGCAGTTGCGGCAGCTCTGTTATCAGCTTGTGCGAACGGACAAGCGGCAAGAAAGAAGCAAAACAGAAGCAAAAGCGATCTGAAATTCAAGATGACGAACCCCAACAGTCCTCTGCCATCATACCCGTTAACTTAATTCATTAGTCGAAAGAAAGTCTGCCGGACTCACCAGCGGAGGCTTTCTGGATGCGCGATAATCTAGGGCTTTCCAGGCAGCGGCATATTCGCGTCAGGAACGGATGAGCCGGTCGATGCATCCCCGGCAGGAGCCGACTCTGCAGAAGGTGAATTGGAATCGCCTGCAGCTTCCTTGGTCGCTGGTGTTGCCGTCGTGGAGGGCGTATCGGAGGAAGTCTCGGTGGTCGGAGGCGCTGTGGTCACGGCTGGCTCATCCAATTTGGCGCAAGTGTTGACCACAATCTCGACTCGTCTGTTCAATGCCCGACCGGGCGGATTATCCTTCCCATCAGGCTTAGTGTTTGGAGCGACAGGTTTCTTCTCCCCATAGCCGACAGTCGAAACGGCCCGCTTCTCTACAACTCGGTGCTCCAGAAGCCAATTCCGCACTCGCTCAGCGCGTCGTTCGCTCAATTCCTGGTTGTACTCGTCGGTGCCGACACTGTCTGTATGCCCTTCTATAAGAACAGGATGCAGTCCGGCATTTTCAATCATCGGACCAAGAACACTCAAAGTTTCCTCGGCTCTAGGTGTGAGAGTAGCCTTGTCGAATTCGAAAAGCGTGTCCGCTCCAATTGAAAAGCGCTGGCTGCAAGGGTCGGATTTTGTTTTGATTGCCTGTAATCCTTGCGGTGCATTGATGTTTCCCGGATTTTGAATCTTGCCGGGCGTGCCGATTTTGCCCGGATCCTGAATGTTTCCTACATTCTGTTTCCTACGCAAATTGGGATATTTCTTGTCGATATCCTCGAACCACTTATTTATTTTGCTGGCGTCCTGGGCATACGCAGGACCGAAAAGCGCACTCTGCATGACAGTACAAGCGATAAGAGCGGCCAGACACTTGAATTTCATAAATTGTTGCTCCGCAAGCAGGTCATTCAATAATTTCCCGCCATTACGGTAATGAAACTGTTGAAACCCAACAATGAGTCGACGGGATTAGCGGGAATATGCCTAAATAGCCATTGTGATGCGTAAAAGCTGCATATGCGTACACTGGCACCTGAAGTTTGTATCAAACCGCACGATGAGCAATCACATCGAAAAAGCCCTGCTCCTTTTCGAACGTCGCCCGGAGGCGGCGGCAAAAGAAGTGCTGGCCGCGATTGCAGAGAACCCGAATGATTCATATCTGCACGCATTGCTGTCGTTGTGCTTGATGAATTCAAAAGATCCCGAAGGTGGACTGACATCGGCAAAAAATGCCATACGTCTAGACCCCGAGCATCCCTTCGCATTCTATGCGCTGGCAAAATGCCACTACGATGGGCTCAATATGCTGGAAGCAGAAGTCGCAATCGATGAAGCCTTGCGTTTGGAGCCCTGGAATGCCAATTACTGGGGACTTCTGTCCAATATACAGATCGAAAATGGCGAGCTGAAAGAAGCGCTCGAGTCAGCCGAGACAGGTCTTTCGATGGAGCCCGGCGATGTCCACTGTCACAATTTGAGAGCCCTAATCAAAACCAGGCTCGGCAGCAAGGACGAGGCAAAAGAGTCAATGGACACAGCCCTGGCCGCCGATCCGGAAAATGCGTTAACCCATGCATACAGAGGCTGGGCACTGATCGAGCACCACGATCATGCGGAGAGCATCAAGCATTTTAGAGAGGCGCTGCGCATCGACCCGACCCTGGACTGGGCAAGGCAAGGACTCCTCAAAGCCCTCCAAGTCAGGCACTGGGTATTTCAACTGCAGTTGAAACTAGGATGGCGAGGCTGTTTGGCAATTGTTGCAGGCTTCGCCGGACTACTTGCCATTCTGCATTACTCATTCAAGGCACCGGGCGGTCTGGCAGGCGAAGTGCTCCAGGTCGCAAAGAATGGATGTTTGCTGGGCATCGCTTTGTTTTTCCTGATGCCGCTCGTGCCGCACACGGTATTGCTGGACCCTTTTATGCGTTTTCTATTGCTCTTCGATCGGGATGGACGACTGGTAATGACGCGCGAAGAACGGCTGTTCAGCAGCCACCTGATGGGATTTATTCTTGCCTCTGGACTGGGAATCGTTTTGGGGCTTACCGTTTCCGCATGGTGGACACTCGCTGTTCTCCTCTTTGCATATTTCATCACCATTCCCTTCACATTTGCACCGGAGAAACGCGATAAGGAGCTCTGGATAACGATGACAGCGTGTGCCTTTCTCTGCGGAGGGATGGCGCTATTATTCACACTGCAACAATCTAGCTGGAATGGGCTAAGAGTCTTTTTGGCCATGAGTCTAACGAAAGGATTGGTAAGCGCCGGAGGAGCCAAAGCAATTATCGGTGCAATCGGGTTGGGTGCTGCGGCGACGGCAATGAAGGACAAAGAGAAGAAAAAGCTGCGAGAACAAATGCTCAGCCAGACATCCGATTTGCCGCCCGCAGCTAAGTAGACTTGCGCGAATTCAGAATAAAGCAGCCAAAAGAGTCGGTTTATCAGCATAAATAAGTTACTTATTCTCGAGTGTTGAAAAAGTTCGATTTCTGGGAACTTTCAAGGTATCGGGGCTCATCAAACCTGGGCTCGGAAATTGGCTAGCGGACTGACTGAGAGACTCCTTCCAGATGGCGACCGTAGAACCGGTATCCGTACTTCTGATTGGCGACAACCGCACTGATTACGTGACCGTGAGGCACCTTCTGGTCGACGAGACACGCGGAGAATATCAGGTCACCTGGTCGCGCACTTTATCAGACGGTCTGAACCTTCTAAAAACAAATACCTATCAGGTCCTTCTTTTCGATCTGACCACTTCAATTGGTCAAAGTCAGCGCGCGTTCAGCGAATTCTGGAGCGAATTGGTCAGCCAACCGGTAATAGTCATCTGTCCACCGGAAAATGAAAGTGCTGCCATTGACGCGGTAAAAAGAGGAGCGCAAGACTACCTGCTGCACACACATATCGATCGAGAAAGACTGCACCGCGCAATCAATCTGGCACTTGTTCGCAGCGCCCTGGTAAATGAGCAGAAGAAAAAAGCTGGTTTGGAAAAAACCATGGGTCTGAGCAGGCTCAAGGAAGACTTCATGGGTCTACTCGCCAATGAAGTCTGGTTGCCGCTTCTTGGCGGGCGTCTCGTGCTAGAACACTTACTGGAAGGTTCGCTGGGCGATTTGAACGAACAGCAAAAGGTGGCGCTTTCACAATTGAAAAAAGGCAATGAAGAATCGCTTGCAGTCACGCAGGAACTGCTTGATGTCTATACGTACGATCAGACTAGGCAACAACTGGCGAAGTCGGACATCAATATGAAGGAGCTTATTGAAGTCTGCATACAGGAGTGTGCAGCGCAAAGCAAATTCAAAGGGATTACCGTCACCGCCGATTATCCGCAGGGTGTTCCTACTATCAAAGGAGACCCGTCCGGCATAAGGCGAGTGCTCTTAATACTCATGGAAAACGCCATCAAATTTTCGCCCAACAAACAGACTGTGGACATTAACGTCGCGCAACTGCCGGAAGGTGTTCAAATATCCATTAACGATCGCGGCAGGGATATCGACCCGGACGATCAGAAGCGCCTTTTCATGCGCTTTTGGGAAGGAGAGACGGGAAGAAAGTATTCCACTAAGAGTGGAATGCACTTGTACTTATGTCAACGCATTGTCGACTCTCATGGCGGAAAACTGACTGTCAACAGCAAACCTCAGACAGGCACAACATTCATCGTAACTTTGCCCAAATGAATCTCTCGCCTCCAGCAAATGCAGCCGGATCAAGGGACGGACTCCTGTGCTCCCAGAGGTTGTGAATGCACTGGCCGACTCCGCAGGACTACAACGAATCCGTTCAGATGCCTGAATATTCGTTTTGCGACGAGCAATTGGCTCGTGGATTGCCGGAGTTGACACCGATCGGTTTGCCGAAGCCGGTAACGGGAAACTTCGCCAGCGTCTACAGATTCGACACGGATCAGCAGCGAGTGGCGGTCAAGTGTTTTCTCCGCTTTGTGCAAGATCAGCAAGAGCGCTACAAGCAGATAAGCGCGTTTATGGCGGCAAATCCGACTCGCTTCATAGTTGACTTCGAGTACATGGAACAAGGCATACGAGTTAAGGCAGACTGGTATCCAATCCTCAAAATGGCATGGGTAGAGGGTGTAACACTCGACCAATTTTTACGCAAAAACGTAGCCAACAGGCCGGCGATGGAAAAACTCAGCGCTCAATTCCTGGCTATGCTCAAAGAGTTGAAGCGCATTGGTATCGCCCACGGTGATCTACAACACGGCAACATTTTGGTTCAACCCAGTGATATCCGGTTGGTAGACTATGATGGCATGTTTGTGCCTTCTCTTTCCGGCAAGCTGACGAACGAATTGGGGCACTCAAATTACCAGCATCCTAAAAGAGGTGCGCAGCACTTTTCTGCAGCGACTGATGACTTTTCTGCATGGTTGATTCACAGTTCACTTTTGATCCTCTCGCTAGATCCTCTGCTATTCAAGAAATTCGCAGGTGGTGACGAATGTATTCTGTTTCGGCATACGGACCTGAAAGACCCCAGCCGATCAAGACTGTTTCGAGAGCTGCTGGCTCATCCCAACGCACAGGTGAAGGCTCGCGGAGACCTGATCAAACGCCTGGCGGAGTGCCCCATCGAAAGAGTCCCACCATTTGCCGACAAGCTGCCTACAGTAGATACTATTCCAGTAGAGGTTCGCAAGCAAGAGACTCAAGCCGCTTGCGATGCTCCAGTCAATAAAGCCGACAAGCCAAATTTCCCCGATTGGATGCTTCCAGACGATGTCACAGCAACGGTTTCCGATCCGAAGCCAATCGCGGGCTCAGTGAAAAAGCCACAGAATCGGCCGATTCCATCTCACTTAAAGCAACCGCCACGCCTTCCTACAAAATTGAAATGGCCCACCCTCGAGCAATACGAAAAGGCGGTTGTCGCTCCAGCATCCTCCTTTAGAGATCTAGAACTGGCAAGCGCCAGCCCATTTGTAAAACTGAAGATCAAGGGCAAGCACGGCATCGTTTATCAGCTCACAACGAAGCAAAGGCAATTCGCCGTCAAATGTTTCATCGAAGAACTTCCGAACCGAGAAGAGCGCTACAAAGAAATAGCCCTAATCAAAGAAGGTCCTCTCGCCAAATACTTTGTCGAATCGGCCTATCTCGAAGAAGGCATAAAAGTAGAAGGCAACTGGTTTCCATGCCTGAAGATGAATTGGCAGCAAGGAGAAACCATCGACAAATATGCTTGCAGCATGCTAGCCACCAACGACCGAGAAGCGCTCGACAGGCTCATCTATGATTTTCGAGCAATGCAATTGTTGTTCTTGAACCATGGTATCGCCCATGGTGATCTAGAGCCTAGTAATATAATAATTGATCCAGCCGGCGCAATTAAATTGGTGGATTACGATGCTCTGTATGCGCCCACCCTGAAAAATCTCAGTGGCGGAGAAGCCGGAAGCCCGCTCTACCAACATCCCACCCGAAATTCCAACCACTTCGGTCCGTGGTTGGACAATTATCCCGCTCTATTAATAGATAGCGTCCTGACGGCTATGGCAGCCACCGGTGGAATCGTTAACAATCCTAACTGGGACAGTTTCCTCCAGCTAGTGAGACCACGCAACTGGTCGCAGAGCGATCCGTCCTCACCTGTCACGCGGAGAAGCAGGCTGATAAAGGAAATGCAGAAGACAAAGGTGGAAAGAGTACCCCCTTTAAATACTGCGATTAAACTTTAATTCAGTTGCTAAGATTGCGGTAAATACGCAGTTCGCGGGCTGCATTCACGATCTCTTCACCCTGCCGTAGATACGATCGTCAGTGACCTCCCACACATCCGAAGAGATCCTCCCATGAATAGAAACGATGGCGGGCGCACACCTGGCGAAGTAACGCGCGTATCTGCAATAGACAATACTGAGACTGCAATTGATCCGGGCGACTACTGGAGACGAACTTCTACAAAGCCGGACAACTATCAATTTACAGGCGATCAAGGCGACAAGAAGGTCGTTGCCGCGACGGCAAATCCTTCTGATGCTGCAAAGACCTACACAGTGAAGGACAAGGACAGTCTCTGGTCCATCGCCAACAAAATGGTCAATGATTCAAACCACAAAGACAAATCGGACAAGTTCAAACTTGATGTGGTCAAAGGTCTAGTAGAAAAGAACAAAGACTCAATCAAGGGGCTGGAAGCAAATCCCGACAAGATCAAAGGCGGCTGGACCCTCAAGGTCGACAGCGTCGAAGAATTAGCAAAACTGGGGCACGGCAAAGTGCTTCATACAACTTATAAACCGCCAAGCGAGCGTAAAGAGAAAGAAAGCGCACCGAAAAACGGTGAAACTCCGCCTGAGCAACACAGGCACCGGGGAGAAAGGCGCGAACGCACCGACTATGGCTCAGCACAGCACAGAGATCCGATGTATGGGGATCCGAGGTACGGAGATCAAAGATACGGAGATCAAAGATTCGGAGATCAACGATACAACCAAAGACAGATGGACATGGGCCCGGCTAAGGAGATCATGGGAATGATCGGCATGGTGGCTGGCAGCGCCATTCTAGGAAATGTCTTGGGTAGAGGAAATGACCATCACCACTTCCGCCCTCGCCCGTATTATGACGATTACGGTTATGACAGATACGACAGATATGGCGGCTCAGGCTATTACGATGGCGGCTATTACAGCAATCCTCGCTATCCGAACTATCAAAACTACAGACCGCATCAGTTTCAGCAATACCGCGAGCCGGTAAACTACTCGCATTACGGACATCCACAGCAAAATTTCTCGATGCCAATCCAACAATTGCAACAAAGTCAATTTAGAATTCCTCAAATTCACCACCATCAACAACAGAGAGATTGGAGCGCGCAGTATCAGCAAAGACTGCAGCAACAGCAACAGCAGCAGCAATGGCGGCACAGAAACGCATAGCCGGCAAGTATGCAATTGCTAAAAGAAGTAATAGGCAAGTCTTTCATAGCTCCGCTCAACCGGACTACCGCGTCCGAACTAAGCAAGTTCAAATTGCACATCAATAGAGTGAATCATTAATTGTCCAGCAAATTGTTCTCAATATCGAGCAATCTGCGTTCAGCAAACGACTGATAGCTTAATCTGCCGCCGTGGCATATGCTAATTGCCTGTCTTCACAGCGACAGATTTTTAGCGAGGCGGTAGGATATGCTGAATTTGCAACAAAGAAAGACTGCATTGATGCTCTCATTGTTCACAACGCTCGCGGTCGGAATCAACCATTCCAATATCTGCGCCAACGCTGGAGAAACCAAGGCAGCGACCGGCATAAAGCAAAACAAACCACCAGCACGGATCAATATCAATAGCACCGCTTTTGGTGCAAACAAAACCATTCCCAAGCTATTCACAGGTGACGGAAAAGACATTTCGCCGCAACTGCAATGGACAGCAGGTCCGGCGGGAACTAAGTCCTATGCACTCTCTGTCGAGGACCCGGATGCGCCAGGGGGTACCTGGTGGCATTGGATCCTGATCAACATTCCGGCTAGTGTCACTCAACTGAGTGAAGCAGCCAGCAGGAGTAAGAATTTGCCAGTAGGATCTTTTGAAGGAAAAAATGACTTCGAAAAGCTCGGCTACAATGGACCAATGCCACCCAAAGGACAGAACCATCACTATCAGTTCAAGGTGGTTGCGCTCGACGCGAAGCTCACGCTCAGTCCCGGCTGTACGAAACAGCAGTATGAGTCAGCGATAAAGGGGCATATTATAGGGCAAGGATACCTGATTGGGACCTACTCTCATTGAAAGATCCGGAAATCCTCTATTCTTACGTTGCGCACCCAAGCCAGTGCGGCTACCTGCCTGACGAAACATGGCAGCTGAAATATGCGATGGTGCATAACCTGACGCCGGACAAATACTGGGAATTGATCAATACCGGATGGAGACGCTTCGGCCAGATTCTCTTTCGTCCAGCCTGCCCATCCTGTACGGCATGCCAACCGATCCGCGTTTTGACGAAGGAGTATCAACCGAATAGGAGCCAGCGTCGCCTGATAAAACAAAATGAGAATACAGTAGAGCTGAAAGTACAGGTCCCCAGTTTGAACGACGAAAAGCTGTCACTGTACATGCGGCACCATCAAAGTCATTCGCAGACAAAGGGATGGCCGGCTCCGTCTTTGATTGGTGGAGTGGAGCATCTATCATCAATTATCGAAGGACCTTTCCCAGTTGAAGAGTGGTGCTATTACATCGATGGGAAGCTGGTTTCTGTAAGTTATATGGATGCACTGAAAGACGGATTTTCAGGCATATATTTTTACTGGGATCCGGATTACAAAAATCATCGACTAGGTACCTGGATTTTGATCACCATGATCAAACGCGCAGCAGAATTGAATCTGCCGTATGCATATCTCGGCTACTTCGTAAAAGGCTGCCGCTCAATGGAATACAAAGGACATTACACGCCCTCAGAAATACTCTATCCCGACGGCACCTGGCGCCTAGTTGATCCGATGAATCAATGACATCACTATAGTCACACACATAAAGATCGATTATCCGGGGATGGCTAATAGGACTGAATTCGCGTTTGACGGAAATTCAGCAAATCGAAAAATTGTTGAAATCGTATCCGGTTCGACGTCTAATACGAAGCAGTTTGTTACAGCCGCTGGCGCTAAGCTCGAAGAGCGCGACGGCAGCAGTGCATTAACAAAAATCTTTCAAAAATACGGTGAGAAAATATCCTCGACAAACTACTATTACGCGAAGGACCGCCTCGGCTCTGTGCGCGAGATGACAGACTCGGCCGGAGGCATGCAAGCTCAATATTCATACGACCCGTACGGCAGGGTCACAAAGCTGGCGGAAAACCAAGTGTCGGACTTCCAGTATGGTGCCTATTACCTGCATGACCGAAGCAGTCTGAATTTGACCTATTTTAGGCAATACAATTCGAATTTCGGAAGATGGCTTAGCAGAGATCCTATCGATGAACCGCACCTAGCGTATGAGCCGTCAATCTTAGCCGATCCTACCTTTGCTCCATTGGCATATTTCGCCAATCTGTACTCCTATACAAACAATCATCCAACAAACTCAACAGATCCTTATGGGCTCTTCGATGATGGTAGTGGAGGTTACAAAAAATCATGTATGGAAATGTGCATAGGGGCGGTTCTTTTGGGATTAGCGCTCTGCATAAGCGGAGCCATGCTGAGTGGACCTTATGCAGTTGGTGGAGTGATTGGATGCTTTATAATCGCTGCTTGCCTCGCGTACGCATGCAAAAAATTCTGTGATAGTGAACCTTGGAAGCATGGAAGATGTCCAAATAATCAATGCTCTGTTTAGGAGTCATCCTCTTCAGATGGCTGTCGCGAAAATAGGCTTCTGTTATACAGTGCCCTTGCCCGCTTTAAGTTCAATCAAAATTTCTCGCAGAATTGAGTTTGTTTCTTTCATTGATTCTTTGCTCAATCTAACAAAGCTTTTGAACGTGAACATGAAAGCTACGAACAACAAAATTGGAATTAAGAATGCCATGAGCATTGTGAACATATTCGCGTCCATTGCGGGCATCTCCTATGGCTGAAACTCGGCTCCGTCACATCTACACCGAAATGATTTGCAAATTACTTTCTCATCTAAAAATGAGAGAAGTAGCCTCATCTTACCAATTTACTCTACATTGCGCGAAACTGTTTCTGCAACAGCGTTCTTGTGTTCGGACTTTTCGGTTGCCCGACAGGGAGATAGCAGGATAAGGCCGCAGGCGCCCGTTCCCGAAAACCCCTATTCTGACCAGGTTTTGCGGCGGCCCCAAAATTTTTCGCCGGGGTGCCCAAGGTGAGTTTTCCTGCGTGGGTGTCTTGTTTGTGGCATTCCCTCCAAAAAAGGATATACGAAAGTCCTTCGTCTGTCACTCTTCGTTTTTCAAATTCGAAAATCAGAGGCGCCCATCTTTGCGAAGTGGCATTGAGCGACTGTTTGAGTATGGCGCATTCATGCTTTTCTGTCGGCGTTGATGTTTACTTTCGAATGCGCCTTTTCGTGTTGTCAAAAAAGTGGGCAAAATTTCGCCTCTCGAACAATCTAAAGAAAAAATGTTCATCGTTCACCGCTAATGGTGCTGTTTATTGAATCCTGGTCAATTTTCATAGGTAGCTTGTCACATCACAGTAATTACTATCAAACAGTCAAAACGCGGTAGGCATCGAATTCCTCAGTGGTATCCTGCGAGTGAGGCGAAACCGCTTTTCAATTTTTCGAACAGCAGAAATTTGCCTCTATTTTCAATCCAGCGTTAGCGACCTCGCGAACATCCTGAAACTCTTCAGGTAAATCTCCAGAATCCCCTACAAGCGATTTTTGGCCAGCAGCAGGTCACTTCACCAGGCAAGACAGAAAAACATCGTTTTTGGAGCGCGCCAGCGCTTCATGCCCGGCGAAAAGCCAAGCGGCAAAGCCCTCGCGTCAAGGCTAAACCCTGACGGGTGGCTCCTTCGGAGCCAGCCTTGCACGCCAGGAACCCGCTTTGCCGCAAATCCGGCATGAGGGCATGTGCGTGCTGGCGCGAGATTTTTTATTCACATCAAAGCCCGGAAACGCCCATCAAACGACCCTTTCGAAAGATAAAAATTTTTCCGAAGTGTCTACATATTGTCTACGCGACTTTGCCGGCTACCCCAAAATTGAAAAGGCAGGAAACATGCCCAAGTTGACGAAATTATTCATCTCAAGTATCAAGCCCCCGGAAAAAGGTCAGATCTTCTTTCGGGATTCATCATTAATTGGTCTGGGGCTGCGAGTAACTCCGAGCAGCTGCTGTTATATAGTGGAGGCTAGAGTAAATGGTGTGCTGCGCAGAATCACGCTCGGCAAAGAGTCGCAATTGACACCGACCGCCGCACGGAAGAAGGCGCAAAAGCTCTTGGCTCAAATGGCAGCCGGAAAAGATCCGACCATCGAAAAGGCTAAGAAGAAGATTCGGGGAGCGACTCTTCAGGAAGTTCTCGACCACTTCTTGTCGGTGCGCATCCTAAAACCAAACACTGTGCGCACATATCGGCAAATGGTTCCTCGCTGTCTTGGAGATTGGCTGGACTTGCCAGTCACGGCAATCACACGTGAGATGGTCGAGCAACGCCACATGAGCTTGCGCAAAACAACACAGCAAGGCACAACTGGCGAAGCGCAAGCAAACACCGTCATGCACATCCTTGGAACTTTGCTCAACTTTGCCGCGGCCAATTATGAAATCGACGGCAAACCAATCCTGCTTGTGAATCCGGTGAAGAGACTCTCTAACAATCGGCGCTGGTATCCGCATCGTAGACGGCAGAGCATCATTCCTGACCACAAATTGTCGGCATGGTACGCCGCCGTGATGGAACTCCGCCACCAAAAGGTCAAAGACTATTTGATGCTGCTCTTGCTCACCGGGTTGCGCCGCAATGAAGGCGCGACACTTCGATGGGAGGATATCGACTTTCGATCGAAAGTCTTAAGGGTCAGAGCAGAACTAGCGAAGAACGGAAACGAGCATCGTCTCCCCTTGAGCGATTACCTTTACGAAATGCTGCACCGACGATATCTCGAACGGGGCGATTCGGAGTACGTATTTCCGGGACAAAGTGGAAAGCACCATATGGTAGACTCGGATCATGTCATTGAAGGAGTTGCAGCGAAAGCCGATTGTCCGTTCATGCTTCACGATCTTCGCCGAACTTTTTTGACTGTAGCGGAACGCCTTGCTCTCCCATATGTGGTGCTCAAAAAGCTGGCCAATCACTCTGGAAGAAACGACACGACATTTGGTTATCTCGTAATTGACGTGGAGAGACTTCGCGAACCAATGCAAATAATCACTAATGAATTTCTAAAGCTGTGCAATGCTAACAAGCAAAATCAATGCGATTTTGATGAATAGCCGTTTTTCTACAGTTGTCTACAATGAGTCTACGGAAGGCTCTGCACATGCGCGAAGAAAGCGCCGGAAACTCGCGCGGCAACGCAGCCTCCGCACTACCAGTAGTGCATGCAGGCCAAGAAAGATCGATTATCAGGGGATTTTTCTCAGATGTTCCGCTGTTTCAAGATCTTTCCTGCTCAAATCCATCTTCCCAAGTTCATGATATCCCAAGGCGCGAAGCTCATATGCATCTATCAATTTCGGATTGAGTTTGATTGCTGTTGTTGAATCTTCAACTTGAAGTTTGTACTGTTCGAGTTCCGTATAAACCCAAGCCCTACTCAAATAGTGCATCGGTGCATCTGGTTGCATCCTTATCAATGCGCTCAGGTCATCCAGGGCCTTCGAATAGTCTTTAAGCTCTCGATAAGCAACAGCACGATAGTGGTGACACTGAGGGATGAAGTCGCTATCCAACTTCATCACTTTGTCGAACAATTCAATAGCTTTAGATTCTTGATTGCTGCGCAAAAAGTTTCGCGCATCGTCAAACATCATTGCAGCAGTCATTTCGCCAGGCGGCATAGGCTCAAAAATAACCCGTCTACCAGGATAGTCAAACACTACGGTTTTGAATCGTCGAAAAAAGTTATTACCCAAAATAAATTCATTTGCGGCTTTTGGGGCCTCATGGGACGGAAACACATCCACGTTTGACGCACCAAAATCAACGCAGCCAATTTGAATGCTCTTCAAGGCAACATGAGCTCTTCTCATTTTCCCCAACCATGGCCCAGATATATAACCGTTATACTCATACTTCCGAGGCAAAATCGACCTTATCGTAGAATCGGCGGAAGTACTTACAGGACACCCGGTATCCAAAAGCACAACTGCATCGATTTTTCCATTGAGTTTGACAGCACAGTGAGGTTGGTGCAATCGAATCAACATTGGAACGACAACTGCATTGCTTGACAGTTTGGAACTGTAAGTATTGCTTAGAGTCACTTGCTTTTTCGAGTAGTCGATTGCAACGACAAAATTCTCCAGAAGATTGCCTCCTAAAAATCCTCGCATGGTTTTATGATCGGGAAGACCGTCACCGACAGAAAAAATAAATTTCGGCACGCTCAAAGAGCCTAAATTCATATCCCTAGATGTAAAAAAACCCGTGAAATATTCTTCACCATTTGCCTTGCTTTTTCTCAATCGAAATTTCTCTACTTCCGAAATTTCAGATACCGCGTTCTTCCATATTTCAGAGTGCCCGCAGCCAGTATCCAACATAATTTCCAAAGCATGACCATTGACCTGTGCGGGCACGCCGATATGATTTTCGTCATCATAGTGAAACGGCAAAATAATCGGTCCGTTTTTGAGTTGATCATTTAAAAACTCTTTCGGATTCACACTTGCAGTTCCTGCAAAATCCACGAGTGGATTGCAGAGCCGCATCTCTGCTAGCTCATCGGGTTTTGCACGTTTGGCAAAATTCTGCCAATCTGCTTGAGCCAAATGAGACATCCCAGCTAATTCATAAGTCCTGGCACGATAACCCAAATCAAAAACATCGGTGTTTTTGAAAGACAAAGCCTTAGTCCTAAACCCTATCGCCTTTTCGTATTCGCCTAGCTCTTCGTAAGCACCTGCTGCGATTCCATTCACAAAATTACAGTGGTGACCAAGATTCCAAATAGTGTAGCAATCGTCAAGCGCCTTCTGAGGTTGCCACACATCAGCGTAAGCGCTCGCACGAGTTTCATAGAATCTCACATCTTTAGGATCTAATTTGATGGCGGCATCTGTGTCTGCCAGAAGTTTTTGAAATTCTCCCAATTGTCTAAATGCTTCACCTCGTAAATGCAGCGGCAAAGCCCAGCGGGGGGCGAGCTTAATTGCAGAGGTGTAATCCTGCACGGCTTTCTGGTATTTGCCCAAAAACGAATAGACATCACCACGCTCGGCATAGGCATCTGCGCTTCTCGGTCTCCTTGCAATCAACTGATTTAGAATCAGCAACGCAGACTGATACTGCTTTTGGTCTACAAGTTTTTGCGCCTTTTTCAGAAGATTGACAGGCTGCTTTGAACAAATTGCAGCTTTGCGCAAATTAGAAACTTTCGCTGCAGCAGACGATGTGCATAGTCCTATGAGCAGACCAAGCAAAAGAGACACGCGAATCTGATTTGAGTTAGCGAACAATTGAAGCTCCCACAATGCGAGCAAACTTGTGCGCAATATACCACCGATAACAAATGTTAAAAACTGCAGAGACGACGCTTTGGCATCGTCCCTACAGTTCTGGCATGTTGCGGTCGTGGTTAAACTTTGCTGTTATACCTCGTGTTTAGCTGAAGAGATTGGCGTCTCGTGCGGATGCAACCAGCCAATTGACCATTCCAGGAACCGCTAGCCCACCGGCAATCGCCAGTATTCCGTAGGCAAGTCTGGCTGAATGAGGAAGCCCATCGTTTTCTTTCGGCGCCCCCTGAGCCATAGCAAAGATTGCCTTGCAGGCAAGAGCAGCACCCAACAAGAGTCCAAGGATTTCTATTCCATTGGCCATAATGTTCAGCATCGCTTCCAGGTTAGCCATATTGTTTACTCTGACGGTTCCCGCTGTATTGACACCCGTAATGTATGTCGCATCGTAGCCTTGTGGACCAACTGTTCCGTTGGTAGCAGCTTGAAGGTCAGGCGAGTACTTGGAGTACTGGTCGTAATTGCGTTGAGAATATCCGCCTGATGCAGCAAGTACATCCGGCTGCAAGGACCCTTGAAGCACAGGTGCTGCAACCTCTGTCTGCTGATAGTTAGTTGTCGCTGAATAGTTGGTGCGACTAACATTCGGCAGCACAGATGCCAGAGATACCGGCGTCACTATATTGTGTGCGCAGGCAATGACAGCGGCTTTGGCGACCTTACCCGCATGCAAGAATTCCTCAACTTTCTTGTTAGCAGCAAGACAGGCAATTTCAGAGGCTTGCGCAGGAGTGCTATTCTTTGATACTTCTGCACTGGAAACAGCGGAGTAGTCAACCGAGAAATCCGTTCCACCTGGCTGCCATTTT
The DNA here is from genome assembly GCA_019745505.1 of Candidatus Obscuribacterales bacterium. GTDB lineage: Bacteria > Cyanobacteriota > Vampirovibrionia > Obscuribacterales > Obscuribacteraceae > QKMZ01. The sequence continues at coordinate 30,631 of JAIETE010000249.1, forward strand.
GCTATAAATCTTTCCAGGTCGTCGCCGGCAGTTGCACTACGCGCGATTGCAGTAAAGGGACCGATCTCGCGATGGTTCTTGAAAAATTCATGGGCATCCATAATACCGTTATCCAACGCCAGTTCATAGAATTTGGGCGTGGCTATGTACGGTGCCATAATGTAGATCTCTTCGTTGAAGCTCGGCTGTGGGCCATGCACCCAAAGAACAGTTCCACCCTTAGCTTCCCCTGCGAGTTCAGCCGCTTTCACAACGGCTTGCAAGTTGTCTTGTCCGCCGCTCATACTTGTCGCGCCAAGTTTCTCCAACCCCTCATTGAATTGAAGAACCTCAGGAACTCCATTTTGATCGGATGCAATGATTATCGATTTCGGCATAGAGGCAGGCAACTTAGACAGTGCAGACTTCAGCTCTTTCACGTGATCCTTTACGCTTTGCGAGCCGTCGACAACAATTACAAGATGACTGGGAGAAGGTGCATCTATCTTTCTGACGGTCTGAACGATAAACGAACCGGCTTTGATAAACGGGTCTCGTACAATGTTCGGTCCGAAAGTGGCGGGGCGAGACACACGAATCGACAAGCCCGAACCGGAGAGATCTTCCTCCTTAATGGTGCCGGTAAGCACCTTCTCTCCGGTTGCAGATTTTCCAGATCGAATTCCTTTTAGATTCATCGACAGATTTTCAGGCGAACGAATACTCATTGTGTTGTCGGTGGCGATAGCGAAGTTGTTATCGATAAAACGTGGCAGCGAAACAGAGGCTTCGGTCAGGGTATGCAATTTAAGCGGAACAACTACAGCCACTCTAACTTTCATTTCGCCTTGCGAAGGTACCGGATAGCAATGCAAGAGCGTGCGTCCGCGTCCCAGATCGGTAACGATTGCAGGCGCATCGTGTCCCGCTTCGATTGCCGATTGGAAAGCATTCGCCGCCGGACCGGAAACGTTGAAGCGGGCATCCTTCGGCTCACCGCCCGGCCAAACTGTCATCTGAGAAATAACAGCACCTTCGGGCAGCCCAATTTCCGCGCGCGCTTCTTGTCTTTGATAAGTGCGATTTTTGAAAACAAATGTCCAATTTATGGTGGCACTCAGTGTAGTCGGATTTACGACACCAGTCATCGCCGATCTGATCAGGGACAGCCCTGATATCGGCGCGCCTACTACGTGTCGCTGCAAGTAGTCGTCAGGCATCGATGAAAAGTCAGATGATTTATCGTCTCTGAAAGGCTTGCCGGTGACGGAGAAATACAATTGGCGCTGGGTTGTAGGCTCTATACGAATGAACAGTCCAGGTATACCGGCGGCCTTCTCATTGGCACATTCCATCATCAGATCGCGCTCAGGATTGATCTGGCGCAAGAAATCCAGACCGCTCTTTCTTTCGGCGACACTCTCCGATGTAGACATATACTCGGCAACGCGAATGCAGATAGAACGCGCTTCCGAACCGACAAACAGCAAGGTCGAAAAGATTACGCCAATAACAGAGTAGAGGACCGTCCGCAATTGAGAACTGCGGAGTTCACGAGACAGGCGCAAACTATTCGCCAAAAACATCGAACTGGCTGCGGCAAGAGTTGCAATGACAGCAATACTGGTGAAGGCGCCCGAATGAGCATTGCCGCTGGATTCATCAACTGCAGGATAATGCAGTATTACGGCAGCCCAACCAATTGCGGCGATGATTGAGGCTGTTCCTATCGCCATACCGTTCATGATGCCGCGGCGTTTCGCAAAGCGCCTGTCATCGCGCGATATTGATTTCCAGACTACAAAGTTGGCAATCGGAACCATGGACGCCAGTGCGATTTCAATCATCGTCTCCAGTGGATGTTTCAACAACATGAGGGTGATTCGATCGCAGCAAGCAATTGCGGCGGCAGCCATCAGCAGTCCGGGAAGCAGCACGCCGAGAGTCATGATTCCCATGCCTTCCGGGGTGCTGAACAATCCCTTCTCTTGAAACGGAGAGGCAAAAGAGTCGTAGAACGTGTCGGGGCGCCGCCCTGAATTCGTGTTATTGGACTCCTGCTTCTGTGCGCATTCCTGTTCGTCGTCGACAGGCGGAATACCTGTGAATGTCATGTCTAAATCCTCCGTCAGGGCAATTGAAAGTAGATGCAACGGCATTGATCCGCGCAGTGCGGACCTCGCGCCTGAGCCGGATAGCCGCCGTAAGGCAGCGCATCGTAGATGCCGGCGCTCCATTGCATGAGTCAGCGCCGAAAACGGCGCTTTTTGACTCTTTGTGTTTGTTGGTAAGGTTTGAAAACGCCTGAAGGGCGCCTCTCGGACCTTAACAATCTACGACAGCCGAACGGTTGATTCGATGGGGAAAACCCTGAAATGGTATTGTGTCTATCCACCAGACAGGTACGAATTGACTTACGCCTCCTGGGCAATATCGCCTGATACAATAATGCCTCGCCAAATTGACACGCCTTTTCGAGAGAGAATTATGTCAACTTCGACCGGCAAAAAGAAAGTTCTGGTGACCGACAGTCTATTTATTTTCCAGGAGCACGTAGACAAACTGGAAGCTGCTGATTGCGTTGTTGAGCGGCTCGACAAACCGGCCGCCAGTGAAGAAGAGTTGATTGAAGCAATCAAAGGAAAACAGGGCTACATACTGGGCGGAATTGAGCATGTCACGGAAAAGGTAATAGCGGCTGCAGATTGTCTCGAAGCGCTCGTTTTTACAGGCACTGATTGGCTTCATTTTGTACCCGGGCATGAAGAAGCAACAAGAAGAGGCATCGCCGTATCAAATTGCCCCGGCGCCAATGCAATGGCGGTCGCAGAATTTGCCGTGATGTTGATGCTGGCTATGCAGAGAAATATCTTCGCGCTCGGCAGGACAGGCGATAAGTCGTTTCAAACTTGCAAGTCATTGCTCACAGCCAGAATAGGCATCATTGGGCTGGGCACAATCGGCGCCGCAGTAGCTCGCATGTTGAAGGGACTTGGAGCAACTGATATTTCCTACTGGAGCAATCGGCGAAAACCAGATCTGGAAAGGGAAATCGGCATACAATTCAAAGATTTGCATGATTTGTTGCGGCATTCAGATGTTATCTCGTTGCACGCATCAAAGGCAGCAGGAGCAGGCTACATCGGAGCGAAAGAACTGGCGTTGCTGCCGGATGGTGCATTAATAATCGACACTTCTTTTCACGGAGCAATCAACAAAGAAGCGCTGTTTTCGGAGTTGCATAAAAAAAGACTGAGGGCTGCCGTTGACCACCTTCCGGGTGATGACTTTAAAACTCTGCCGGCAGATACTTTCTTCTATTCCAATGAATCTACGGCTTACAATACATTCGAAGCTAATAAGAGAGCCAGCGATATAGCAACGTCGTCGATGATCAATTTGCTTTCGGGAAAGGCGGACAAATTCGTCGTCAATGCTCACAAGTTAAAAGTCTGAATTAACTTTGGACAACACAACTTTTCATTGTCAGTCCAAAGATTTTCAGAATAGGTTAAATGATAGAGAATGGAAAGGTGGGCATCCTAACCGTAACGCATTTACGACACAGGAGCATTGGGGAAATGTCCAAGAAAGTACTCGTCGTGGACGATAGCGAGGTCAATCAACAAGTCTTGCGCTGGATGCTCAGAGACCTGGGGGAAGAATGCGACGTTGTCTCGAGTGGAGAAGACGCGGTAAAGGCAGTACAGAACGAAAGCTACAAAATTGTCTTCATGGACCTGCGAATGCCTGACACAGATGGGTTTCAGGCGACGACCAAGCTTAGATCGGCAGGTTTCAAGGCCCCTATCATTGCAGTGACGGCGAGTTCTGACGAGGAAGACTGGAAGAATTGCATGAATGCCGGCATGAACGGATACTTGACGAAACCCTTTCTGAAGGGGGATTTCAAAGATATTTTCGAGCACTGGACCGGACAGGTTATGGCCGACAGTGGATAGTACGGCGAAACTTGGAAAAATCGACTAATATTAGTAACAGGTATGGAATTTCCAACCCTGACCATCCGGCGCCCTTGGAGTTAATACGGTGAAAATCAACGTTTACAGACTATGCTGGTTTTGCGTTTTGCAAGCTGCAATCGCTTGTGTAGTAGTCAGCTTGAGCGGAACTGGCGCCATCACAGGCTAGCAACCGCCTAAGACCACTTTTAATCATTTCACAAAAGCCCATCTGCTTGGGCTTTTCGCGTTTAATCTAATTTCCTCGGCATTTAATGTTTGACCTCGATCATGTCGGGCATACAAGTAAGTGAAAGCATCCCGGTCAGCTCTCCAATTACAAGAGCGCCGGGGCTTTCCTTTTTTATAGCTTGAAGAGATCGTCGCTCAAGCCGACATTGCTCTTAACCTCTTTCCAGGTACTCGAGCAAGGGTCTTTGTAGTCATAATCATCCCAGCGCAGCGGCAAGTATGTAACCGGATGTACCCATATGCGCTTCATGCAAGCTTTGGGATCGCTGGGCTTGAAAATTTCCAAAATAAAGGCCGGTTCGCCAACCCCTGCAACAGATACCGGCTTCTGCGACACTCGTGCCGACTGTCCGCTGCGCAGTCGCTCCTTCAAAATGCGGGCCAGCGAAGCAAGATCAGAATCCTCCATCTTGTCGCCATTAGCAGCATCAAGCATCTTGTCTTTAGGGTTGAGGGTCAACACCACCAGGCCGGCAATCCCGCCACCCTTTGCCCGGGCCTTTCCATCCTTTTGAATTACAGCAATCGAGCCTTTATTGAATTCACCGGTTTCCTCGACTCGCATCATCTTGGGTTTCTTGAAGAAGAGCTTTCCAGCATCGATAACGGTTGAGCCCTTTTTGAAAGTGCGAGTTTCGAAAAGCAGAGAATAGTCGTTCAGACGGTCGATTTTCTCGGCCATAGTATCAATAAAATCGACGCCACCTGTCATAGGCTCAACTAGCGGACCTTGCGGATTGAAGCTCATGGCGTGCTTTGCCGCATCACTTACAGGAGCAGCCGCGCGGCAAGGAGAGCCAGCAAGCATGCTGGTAAGGAGCAAAATCGAATACGCTGATAGAAGGCATTTTTGTGCAAAATTCAACATCTCGTCATCTCCAAACCGGAATCAAAAATTTGTCGTATCTTCTAATCGTGTGCATTCAGCTTTCACTGACGAAAAATCCATCATCACTCCAAGGCTTCATCTATGCGCTTTATCCTTCTTCTCTTGCAGTTTCACCAAATCGGTGCTGAGACGACGCAAATTTAGATCTATGTGTGATTGCAGCGCGGCAGAGTGAGGATGATTGCGCCAGAATCGATCGGCTTGCTGGCGAGCCGCTATCGCAGGCTTCAGATCTCCAGTCAACTCGAGTGCATCAGCAAGTTTCATATTGGCGATGGGAATTTCCGGGCGATCGACAGACTTCTTCTTGTAGAATTCTACGCTCTTGCGAAAATTGACGACGGCTAAAGATGCCCTGTTCAGCTCTCTGTTGCAAGCCCCCCTCAACTCATATAAACTAGCCAGCCCTGCAGGATCCGGATGGTCCTGTTTGAGCCAATTTTCCAAAAGCCTGCCGAGCGCAATATCGGCATCATCGTAAGAGCGATTAGACATCAGTGAGACTTTGATTTGCCTTAACGAATCAAAATAGCGCTTCTCTACGAGATCGGGAGCAGCACTCTGCGAAACCACGACCTTCGGCATCCGCTGCCTGAAGG
>JAIETE010000317.1 GCA_019745505.1 Candidatus Obscuribacterales bacterium
GACACACCGTTCATTCGCCAACTGTATGATGATTTCAACATCGAGACAGTTTATGCGAATCGAGCCATCAACAGCAAAGCGGATAAAAGAGGAAGAGTAGCCGAGGTTGCTATCCTCAACTACTCTGCCGATGATTTCAGCTAGGCTCTGCGACCGGAAGCGCGGGATTTCTCAGCGCCCGACTCTAATAACTACAGGATGTCCTAATCGCTCGGCTTCTTGCAAAGCCTGCTCGTAAACCTTTATCGGTCCGCCTTTGTCCAATGGCTTTTCCATTGGAGATGGTTCGGAAGGCCTGAGCACTTTACCGTCCGTCGGAATCACCTTTTCCACCACTCCACGCTCGCTATTATCCAATGCATGTTGACGCCGCGTCCGGGCGATATTTCCCAAAGCCTCTTCCGCCGAAACCGAGTGTGGGTTTCCTCCGGGCGCAACGTCAGCCCTTGCCGTCATATTGCCATGCTGATCGAAGCGAATCAGTGATGCCTTATCGCCCTCTGCTTCATTGCTGATTTCAACTCCCTTTTGCCCAATACTTATGTTGATTCCGTAGTCCTTATGCAGTTGTTCACTGATTGCTCGCATGCGTTGAGCAGCTTCTCCACTGGGATTCTGTGCAAATTCCCTGGCTGCTCGCTGAGCGAGATCTCTCATTTGATTCACATCGATGTTACCCGTTTGCGCTGCCTTAAAGGCCGCTTGCATCAACTCTTGCGAGGCTTCGAAGCCTTCGGGAACCGCTTTCGCCATGTCTTTCATTGCATCTTCAAATCTGGCTCGTTTCTCGACTTCCGGTCGCATCCCGTTGAATGAGTCAGGCAATACGCTCAAAGTCTTGGAGATATCTTTTACATCAGCATTGTCCGTTTTTTTCCAATCATTGATTACGGAAATTACCTTGCCGCCGGAGCGATCCTTGCCCCGCGGCGCTTGAATTTCGCCAAAGCATCCGCCGCCGGACGAAGGGTCGAAGTCGATGACTGGTTTGCCCTGCTTTGCACCACCTGCGGCACCACCGGCAAGCACTTCGCCTTCTCTGCTTCCAGAACCGGCTATAACTGGCTTCGCTTCAGCGGCATCGAAAATCTCCGGCATGCCGAAAAATTGTGCTGCCGAATCGACCGCTGTTTTGGCTTGCTCCTTTATCGTAGAGGCAAACTGGGTCAAGTCTTCAAAACTGACCGCGACTTGAGGCGCCGAATCTTTGGCTGAAACAACTTCTCTATTGTTCTTTTCGGGGGAAGGAGTATCACCTTTAGGCATAGTAAAAACCTCATCGTCATGGGTAAAATCGGGATGTTGTGAGCTTACGCATGCAGTGTTGCCGGTAGGTTGTCGCCGGCACTTCAAGATTGCAATCGATTAAAAGACAACACGCAGCAGCCTTTCGCTCAGACGTTCGAAAACATCTTCTGTTGTGAGCGGCAACGAAAGCTGGTGACCAGGGAGATCTTCATATGCTTCTCCGGCCCAAACATGACCGTTAGCCTCGATGCACAGAAATGCGCTCAATTGATCCGGTCCCAGTCCTTCACCGAGATACAGTCCGCGTGGGCCAATCGACAGTTGCAGACCAAAGTTCGCCCAAATAAAGTCTTTGACTTTCCATCGAGAATCAGCCAATAGTGCTGTTTCACCGCCGGATAGATACATGGTGCGAAGCTGGCGGGCCGCCTTCATCGTCAAGGCGCGCAAACTCTTAATATCACCTTCTCCATTGATTATTGAGAGAAATGACTCACTCACGATTTCGCGCGTTCCTCCATCGGGAAGCTCAACTATCAACTCCGTCAAGGCGCGAACTCTATGTTTGCTGGTTCTGGTGGATTTGCTCTTATTCTCCTGCGAGGATAGGGCTGATCTGCTGTGACGGTAGCCGGTGGCAGGAAAAACCTGGTCTTTCCCGTAAAGCTCCTCATGTTCTACGGGCGACATGTCGTGTTCATCTGATTTACCGTCTGCGTCATTTCGCTGTTGGCGCCACGGTTTTACTCTCAATGGGCCATCGTCCGCCGGCTCGACAGGAACGATACGCCCGGGAGCGATTGTGAGATTCGACTCACTAAAATGTTGATGATTAGGGGTTTTCATAGATGCGCCGTCCTCGTTCGCTGGGCTCGCTAAGCGTCGTCTAAACTTTATGCGGCGACAAGTTGCGCAAAGGTTGCCATCGAAAAATGAGCGAGAACCCACACTGGGGCGTTTCCCTTAAGCCGCCACCACCGCAGCAAGAATCGCCCAGTCCGGCGCAAGCTGCACGAGGCTGTATGTGATCAGATCTTGTAACAAGCTTTTGCGATCAAAATAAGCGTCAGTTAGTAATTTATATAAATGCTCATCAGTATTGGCTTTTGCTTATCAATTTATATCTTTACATCAACAAACAGGGGCTTTATATCTAACACTTCGGAGAGTAGGTTCTAGATCCACTACCCCATGCTCAATTTTTTCTCGTAAGCCTAAAACCAGGAATACTCCGCACGCACTTCACGCAAGAAGGCTCGCACTCGCGAGTCGATTGCCGGCGGATTGGAACCGCGCGATTCGAATTCCTGTTGAGCATGGGTCTTTCGCGCCACAACCTGATCTTAAAGAGACGGATATCTTTCTGTCTCTGCCACGACGTCTCACTGAGCGGAAAAGCTCGATGTGATGCGTCTAACGAAACCGATTCCGAGGCACTCGTGCATTCACGGGGGCGCATCGCATGCGCCATTGCGAATTCACTCGAGCCCGGATGAAATTCAAGGAGACTGGGGAATGTGGCGAACTGCCTCCATAACCCTAGCAGCCATTGCGCTTGCGATTGCAGGTGCGATGGTGCTTTTTGCGTCCGGTCCGGTCGATATGACTCAGGACGCATTTCCTCATCGCACCGGTATCGGCATCGCGCTTCCCGACGCAAAGTACGCTGTCGATGAGAGAGTGACCGAGTACTGGGAAGATCATCGCACGCCGAAAACAACGACTACGCTCTACGACAACGGCGAGCTTAGAGTCGACACTCATCGCCGCGACGGCACGATCGAAGTCCGCGATTTGTTCTATCCGCAGGACGCGGACACTCAGTCGGGTTCTGGCATTCCGAAAGGTTCTGGCATTCCGAAAGATTCTGGTATTCCGAAAGATTCTGGTATTCCGAAAGATTCGAATATCTCGATCGGTACGCGGCAATTGAAAGCTCACGCGACAATCGGTACCGACGGCGTGACGTATTTGACGGACATCGCTTACTACCCAGACGGCAAGAAGCAGCGCAGCGGAATGTTGCGCACCGACAAGTCGTACCAGATCACCACCTACTTCGAGGACGGCTTGCACGTTCGTATGAACGAGCTGGTCGGAGCCAAGGGCGAACCGCTCTTCCAATCGATTCTGCGTCTCGACGGCTCGGTTCAGCAGATGGCCAGACAGAATGAGCAATCCTTCGACGTGACCACATACGACGAACAGGGCAATGCCATCAAGACATCGGCCAGAGCGAAGTATTGGACGCGGGAGACTACCTACCATGCGGACGGCAAGACCGCCAAAACGGACTTCCTCATGGAGCTGTACAAGACGACCGCGTCTTATTTCGCTGACAACGGACAGCTCACTCAGAAGCGCGAGTTCGACAGCTGGCGCATGACGGCGACTTTCTACAAGGACGGCGTGCCGGCTTACAGGCAGACCTGGCGTTTGCTCAACAAGGACGCGGTCAAGCCGGAGCAGGTGCGAAACTACAGCCTCATTGAAGCTGCAGTGCTCGATGCCGAAGGAAAAGCGAGCTGGCGCGTCACCTTCAACTGGGAGACGGGTCTGCCGGCAATGATTGAAAGCGGCATGGACAAAGCGTCACACGACCTGGTGTCGCAAGTGACGCGCAAGTGGTACGGCAAAGACGGTTACCTCGAACTCGTACTCGTCAAGCAAGGCGAGTACGGACCCGAGATCAGCAGGCGCGAGTACACGCCGGCTGAAGGGATTCTACCCGACGCGATCCCGGCTTATCTGAAAGAGCCGGTACCCTTCGAGGTGCCACCAAAACCGGTACCGCCGCAGCCGCCGCCGATGTTCTGAGCCGATTCAGGATAAGCCTCTTCAGGCTTTCCTGATGGGTTCACGGCAGACTGATTGGGAGCCTTTACAGTTCCCCGACAAGCAAACCGGCGGGCGCCGGGTGAAAGTCTGGTGCCCGCTAAATGCAACATGACTCTGAGGAGTCTCGCATGAAAAATCTAATCGTGATCGCTACCGCGGCGCTGGCTATTGCCGGGGCAGCGGTGATCGCCTTGAACGGTCGGAGTACCGACATTCCGGATTTAACGGCGGGCGCTTTTCCTGAGCGCCTGCCGCATTCCCTCGCATTGCCCGACAGCAAAGAGGGGATCAATCTGCGCGTGACGGAACTCTCGCCTGATCGGATCTTCCCGAAAGACGCCAGTGTCGACTTCAAGAACGGCGACACCGGACGCGAATACCATCGCGACGACGGCACGCTCGAACGCATCGAGGTGTTCTACAGCACCTTGCCCGACCGTACGTTGCAGCTCAAATGGCGCGCCATCATCGCCGGCGATGGTGTCACCTACGTAAGCGACTCCGCCTTCTGGGCGGACGGCACTCGCAAGCGCGTTGGCGAACGCCTGACAGACGGCACTTATTCCATCGTAACGTACTTCCAGGACGGCACGACGGAGAATGAGCGCACGCTGCTCGCCGCCGATGGCTCGGCGCTGTATCACCGTGTCATGACGGAAAAGGGCGTCCTCCTCTACATCGGGGAGAAAACCAAGAAGGGCATCGAAGAGAAAACCTTCGCCGAGAACGGAAACCCGGTGAAATACTTCTCCCACTCGATGTTCAGCAGCCACAGAATCGAGTACTACGGCGATACAGGCAAGCCTCGTCTGGACGTGAACATGGAATCCACCAAGTTCACGGTCGTCTATTTCGGACCCGATGGCAAGCCCACTCAGAAGCGTGTCATCAGCTTCGGCGGCATGGACGTTTTCGTCTACGTGAACGGCGTGCCGAAGTACCAGCAATTCTGGCAGCGCATGAATCCTTTCGACGCCAAGAAAGGCGCCGAGAGCGTTTGGCAGCTCTACAGCGTCGCTCGCATCGACGCAAATGAAAAGCCATACTGGAAGCTGTGGTTCTACACAGGCGCGCAGTACGCCGGCAAGAACATCCCCAACTTCAGCTACGAGTCGAAGGATGGCTTGCCCACCGAAAACTCCAAGCTGGTCGAGGTCAACACCTACTCCGAAGCCGGCTGCCTGAAGGTGAAAATCCTGCAGGACGCGCAATACGGTAACGCCATCGAGAAAACGGCATTCCCGCAAGACCGCGGCTGTTCCACCCTGACGCTGCCGCTCGACCTGATGAAGGAAATTCCGGACCCGGCGCCAATCAAAAAGTTGCCTGAGCCGGAGCCGCACTACTAAGTCGCATGGGTTACTTGGACGGAGCGCCGCCATCTCGGCGGCATGAGACCGTCCAGAGAAACCGGACCGCGCCAGTTCGCTGAAAAGCGCTTCTTCACCTCTTTCATCGGCGAGGCGAGTAATCTTGCGCCCCGCCGGTGACGTCACACCCGCACAAGAATTCAGTTTTTCCAAAAGGAGAATGCACATGGCTATCAGCCTCACCAAATCCGGCGATTCGCACAAGGTCAGCCTCAAGAAGGAAGCCCCGCAGAACATCAAGGTCAACCTCAAGTGGGAGGCCGCGAAGAAGAGCTGGTTCGGCGGCGGCGGCAATCAGGACCTCGACCTGGGCTGCATGTACGAGCTGGTCGACGGCACCAAGGGTGTCATCCAGGCGCTGGGCAACCTCTTCGGATCCCGCACCGCCGACCCCTTCATCGCTCTGGACAAGGATGATCGCAGCGGCGCATCCGCCGACGGCGAGAACCTCGAGATCCTGCGCCCCGACCGCATCAAGCGCCTCGTCCTTTTCGCCTACTTCTACGAAGGCTCGTCCGATTTCGCCAAGCTGAAGACGCGCGTCACCATGGCGGTGACGGGTGCCGACACGGTGACGATCGACCTGAACAACTCCGAGAGCGGCAAGACCTTCTGCGCCCTTGCGCAGGTCTCCGTCAAGGACGGTCAGATCTCGCTCACCAAGGAGGAGCGGTATTTCGCCGGCCATCGCGAGTGCGATGCCAACTACGGCTTCGGCTTCAACTGGACGACCGGCAGCAAGTAATCGGGCGCCGACTGGGGTGGGCATTAGTGTCCGCCCTTCCCTTCCGTCAGCACTCTTGCTGCCGGAGTAAGAGCTGAAAAATGAGGTAACACCTATGAAACTGAGACTCGTGCTGATGAGCGATACACATCATCACCCGCTCTCGAAGTGGGTGATTCCGGATGGAGACGTCTTCATCCACAGCGGAGACTTGATGCGAGGCAAGAAGTTGAAGGCGATCACCGCATTCAACAGCGAGCTGCAGAAGCTTCCGCATAAGCACAAGCTGGTTGTCCCCGGCAATCACGACTGGCCTTTCGAGCGCCAGCGCGATGCGGCGATCGCCGAGCTGACGGCAGCGACGTACCTGGAAGACAGGGAAATCGTTATCGACGGTGTCAAATTCTACGGCAGCCCCTGGCAGCCGGAGTATCGGAACTGGGCATTCAACCTGCCTCGCGGCTCGCTCGAGCTGAAGGCAAAGTGGACCGCTATTCCGAATGACGTCGATGTGCTGATCACACACACGCCACCTAATACGGTGCGCGACATGGTCCTGCCGCGTGGCGAGCAGGTCGGTTGCGCGCAACTGCGGTGGCGCATGGAAGAGATCTCGCCGATCCTCCATGTCTTCGGACACGTGCACGGCGGGCGCGGTGACGAGATGGTCAACTCCACTCTCTGCATCAATGCCGCCAGCACCGACGAAGGGTACAAGCGGGTGCCTACGGTAATCGTCGTCGACATCGACACCGAGACCCGCACAGCCACCATCGTGCAAATGTAAGCACTTGAGACAATCGCGCTTAAAACCCGCGATTGTCTCTTTTTCAAGCAACCCTACTAATTCTTCTAGTAATCTCATACTCGAGAAGCAAAAGGGGTAGACCCCCATATGGACCCCACAGGCCCAACAGGGCAACCAAGAACCACACTTTGTCAATCATTCCGAAAAACGCCAATCTTTCGGAGGGCAAGTATCCCAAAACGCTTTCGGGGACGGCATTTACCGAGTTTCAGCTTGCACCAACACAAAAAAGACCCAAAACCATTGCCTGGTAGAGCTTTCCGAGAATCAGTCCTCTGAAAAACCATCATCTTTCGGACTGAAGGCAAAACTCGAAAACGAAGGACTCTCCGGCCTCGAATTTTTGGCACTACTAAATTGCAAACGCAAACCCGGGAAAGCAGAACTTCGCAAAATGCTCATGAATGGCGAGTACATACATGGGTCGCGTGAGGTTTTGTTGCAATTTTGTAGCCGTCAAGAGGAGGCTGCTTATCGCGACTTCCTAAAGTAGAGTATCTCTTTCTCAACGCTAATGAGCGTTTACAGCGATCGGCTTTATCGACAAGATTTCTTCTTCGGCTTTGGGTTTTGTTTTACGCACCTACAATTGAAATGTGCAAACGCGCCAATAGTGATTTCATCAAGCTTTTGCATACATAACGAGAAAATTGAATGCGGCGATCGACTGATCTGATACAGCCATTGCTTAGCGCGAACTTTATTTTCTAAGTGATTCTTCATCGGCTCGCTGAGAGCTTTCCAAGTAATTGCAAGTGATTACAGGAAAAGCCATGTGCAAGAATGAACCACCATTTTCACCTTCCCCGTTTAAGGACGCGACTTCTCCCAGGCGCTCAAAACAGCATTCCAATACAATTTCACGCCTCCCCGCTCGCGGGAAAATGTAAATCAGGGTGCAATCAAGTCTCTTTAGCGTGTGAATGCCGGTCATGAAAGCAGCGACTCACCAGCCAAGAATCAAGCTGCAAAAGCGCATGCACACCTGATTGTCAAACCAACAAATCACCACATCTGGAAGGTCAAATTTATGAAACCTTCAAAACTTTTGTCGCTCGCAATTGTTTTGCTCACTACCGGATGGGTCTCGCTGACGGCAGCAGAACCAATCACGGACGAGCTTCAAGAACTAACTCCGGTTACTGTCACTTTCTCCTGTGATCCCCCGAACAACGAAGTAAAACCGGGGCAAACATTCGATATCACCGTTAATTTCACTATTCAGCCCGGCTGGCATATCTATGACTCGACACCAGGCGGAGTAGGACGACCAGCCACCATCGACCTGACACTGCCGGCTGGGTTTACCCAAGATCCGCCGCGATGGTCTCCGCCTCAAACTTTCGACGATGGGGGATTCAGGTACAGCGGCTACGAGGGTACAGCGACAGTAACAATCACCATTCATGCTCCGCAGCAAATTAAAAGGCAACAAGCAGCTGCGCTCGTCACTCACGTCACATGGCTGGCATGCAGCAACAGTTGCATTCCAGGTGAGGCGAGCAACACCCAGGTCCTGCAGTTGGGATTTGCACCGGCGGGCGGCACACAGACAGGAACTTCAGCAGCAACACCAGCAGGAAATCAAACAGGCTCGGGGGCACAAATGGGCTTCCTGGCCTATCTCGCATTCGCCTTCATCGGCGGCGTGCTGCTCAATCTAATGCCCTGCGTCCTTCCTGTACTGGCTTTCAAAATCATGCGTTTTGTCAAAGAGTCCAAAGAAAGCCGCAGCAAGGTTTTCAAACTCGGACTGGCATACGCGGCAGGCACAATCGCCACTTGCATGTCGCTGGCCGCTGTAGTCATCGTTGCACAATTGCTGGGCGCGAGCATTGGCTGGGGTTTCCAATTCCAACAACCGCTCTTCGTCCTGGCGCTAGCCACGCTTGTAACTGTGATGTCGCTGGGCATGTTCGGCGTCTTCATGGTGCAGGTGTCGGTAGGGCAAAACATCAGCAAGCTGTCCCAGAATGACGGTTACGCCGGTGCATTCTTCACTGGGGTCCTCGCCACAATACTTTCCACGCCCTGCACTGCGCCCTTCCTGGGAACGGCAGTCGGCTTCGCTTTCGCCGAATCTTGGTGGGTGATTCTGCTCATCTTCTTCACCGTCGGGCTAGGACTTGCCGCACCATATCTGGTGCTGACATCAAACCCGGGTTGGATGAAATACATTCCGAAGCCCGGTGCCTGGATGGAACACGTTAAGGAGGCAATGGCGTTTAGCCTGATGGGCAGCGTCATCTGGTTGCTCTACATCATTGGACAGCAAACAGGCAGTGAAGGGCTGATAGCGACGCTGATCTTCTTGCTCGCGGCCTCATTCTCCTCGTGGCTGGTCGGGCGCTTCTCGATGTTCGAAACGCGAAAATTGAAAAAGACTCTTGTCTGGATCGCCGCCCTAGGTGTTCCTGCTGCGCTGTTCTTCTGGCAAGTACTGCCGGCGTTCTCTGCAAAAGCGAACACACCAACCAGCGGCCAAATGTTTTCACAAGAATCAGTCGAGAAAGCCTTGAAGAACGGCAAAATCGTATTTGTCGATTTCACCGCGGCATGGTGCCTCACCTGTCAAGTCAACGAAAGCGGCGTTCTTAGGGACGCGGAAGTGCTCAAAGCAATGGAGCACCACGACGTCATCGTACTGAAGGCGGACTGGACAAACGGAGATCCTGAAATTACCAAAGCACTGAAAAGCCATCAGCGCTCGGGAGTTCCACTGTACCTCGTCTATTCTCCGCACCGCCCGAACGCCCCTGTAATCTTGCCCGAAATTTTAACCAAATCGGCGGTGCTGGACGCTTTAGAGCAAGCCTGCCAGCCTTAATCGCCACACTCACAAAAACAAGGAGCTCACCAAAAGGAACGCCCAATGTTTCGCAAAACAGCACTTGGACTCACTTTCTTGCTGTTGTTCTCAACAATCCCCAGTCAACTCAACGCTGAACAAGCCGGTGGCGCAGACAATGCCACCGATGCTGCAAAATCGGCAATCGCTGCAAAATCAGCAGGCTCCGCAAATTCGGCAGACTCTGCAAGGTCGGCGGCAGTTGAAAAATCGGACGACGCTGCCAAGTCCGAAGAATTGGTCAAACACCTCGATGACACCAATTTCGAAAAGACCGTCAAGGAATCAAAAGTGCCCGTCCTCGTCGACTTCTACGCCACCTGGTGCGAACCATGCAAACGCATGGCGCCGCGCCTCGAAGAATTGGCGAAAGAATTCGAAGGCAAATTGCTCGTCGTCAAAGTGGACGTCGACCGCTGCCCGAAGATGAAGACAAAATACGGCATCACGCGCCTGCCCACGCTCTATCTTCTCAAGCCGGGCGGCGCCACTCAAAAATCATCCAGCGGAGAACGATCGCTCGACGGACTGCGCGAATTCGTCAAAGACGCTGTAAAACCATAAGCCAATCGATCCTGGGGCAAGGAATGGAATCCTCACCCCAGTTTTAATTTTCGCCTTTATACTACTCTTTTTAGTGGCACATTGGAAGAAAAAAAGACGGGAGCGCCAGTCCTTGCACATCCCGTCCAAATTTCCAAAGAAAAGTGTTTTTCATTCAGCCTTGAATTTCAAAAACTCAAACCGGCAAATACCTGTCGTTTGCTACTTATTCCAGGTCATATCGTCTGGTCTGTACTTCGGCTTCAGATGGATCTGATTGCTCTTTTGAGTGGAGTGCAGGTCGCTCAGCGGAACCCAACCGTCACGTTCAGTTCCGTGCTGATTGTCCAACAAGACCCAGGTCACTCCGCGCTTATCAACGACGACGTCATGAATTGTCTGCACGTGTGCACCACCGATGGTGGGCACTCCCAGGGGAAGTTTGCCATCGGCTTTCGCCTTCAAGAGCCGCTTTTGATCGGGTAAATCGTACACCCAAGGTGAGTTGGTCGATCTTCCGGTTCGCGGGTCGGTGGTAGTGGTCATGTATGGTGTCGCGATATACGGCATCTCATAACCGAGCCACATTTTGCTGGCCGCAATGACTTCGTCTTGCGTAAAAGAGGGGCCGTCTTCCAATTCGCGTGTTGTCGGGTTGATTATGCCTTTTCCATTCAAGTCGACCAGCATGTCCTCACCAAGGTCGATAAATCCATTAGGAATCGGTTTCTTGCGCCGTGTGCCCAGAACATATCGACGGTCGGTGACAGGAGCCATCACATACTCTGTGCTGCCATCAGGCTTTCGTACTAACTTCTGTTTCAAAACAAAGCCTAATTCGTAAGCGCTATTAATCAAGGTCATTTGCACTATTTGGCTGGCAAGATTTCGCTTATCGCTGTTGGGCTGCGTGATATCGTAAGTATTCTCGTCGTCCCCCGGAAGCAATGCATTGCGGGGAGGGGCAGCGACACGACCATCGTGAGCGGTGAACGATCCTGTCAACACGACTTCTTTGACAAGAGCCGCATATCGGTCGGGATGCCTTGCAGCAGCGAAAACCTCAACGGTCGTGACATTGCAGGTCGGGTGATAGCCCTGATCGATTTCCATCGGGCAGGCGATATTGTGCAATGCGGTTTCAAAAGCTGCCTCTATCTGCTTTGTGTCATAGAGGGGACTTTGGCGAGTGCTTGCCAGTATCTCAGTGAGCCCGTCCAGCGCGTCAACGAGCTGTTTTTCGGTGGTTCCATATCGCAACGATGTAGCATCGAGCTTGGTAAGAAAGCCTTTTATACGCGTCGTATCAAGACTTCTGGAATCCGCCGCATCAAGCAGTCGCTGCTTTGCAGCATCAAGATCGGAAGCAGGAACCGCTGAAAGAGCGACTGCAACAGCCGGACCAGAAAAGCCAGCTTCCACAGCTAAGGAGGAAAGGGGTGCAAAAATTGTCAGGGAGCAAAGAACCACGATCGTGGACTTGATCGTACTCATGGTTCTTGTCCTTATGTCGATGTCCGAGGTCGGCAGCCGTTCTACACGACAGACCTACTGGCGCAATCGCTGCCGATATCAGCAAATCAATAATCGGCAATCAAGAAATCTTGGACTCAAATTCTCCATCTCAAAAACGCGCCAAGAACCAATCCGCAACCACGAATGTTTCAAGCGCGGAAATCGGACTGGCTCTTGCCTTGAGCGAGGAAGCAAGCGCAGGAAACTAGAAGGTGGAAACTGGAAGGTGAAGTATGGAGACCGGATTATGGAAGTAGGAAGCTGAAGGATGGAGATGGTGGGAATTGGGTTATAGAGAAAGAAGATCAGCAGATTCCAGGTTTTGACATCTTGCGAATTTGATTAAACGGCGTGTAAACGGCTTGCTTAGCTGAATTAGCACAAATATCGCTGCCAAGCGCTAGCGCCAACCTCACCACCCATACGGGCAACTCGCTTGGCAACACAACATTTCCGGCACTCTCTTTATTCGCGTGCTTATGCGGAAGATCAATGTTTATGTGAAAGCGATCATAGACGTTTAGGGTGAAATACAATTACGGCTTGTGTCTTGATATAAGCCCACGGGCTTTGAAAGATTGCAAACCTCAATCAACGCACATTTCTCACTAGAGAGAATTTTTTCGCAGCCAGCTAACAAGCCGCAATCGCCACGCAGTCGATCTGCAACTTACTAATTCAACAAAGGAACGACTCTCAAGCCGTTTCACCAAGGAGAACTCTGCGCGAAGTGAGCCCGAAATTCAGTCAGAATTCGAGCCAATCCCGTTGAGCTCTTTTCGAAATCGCAAGGAGACCTCATGAAATCGTCTACACTCCTAGTCAAAGCTCTCGAAAACGAGGGCGTTGAGTACATCTTCGGCATCCCGGGAGAAGAGAATCTCGACTTCCTGGAAGCGTTGAGAACATCGAAGATCAAGCTGATTCTGACGAGGCACGAACAAGCGGCCGGCTTCATGGCCGCCACTTACGGACGCCTCACCGGCAAGCCCGGGGTCTGTCTATCGACGCTCGGACCCGGCGCTACCAATCTCGTTACGGCAGCAGCCTATGCGCAGCTCGGTGGCATGCCACTGGTGATGATCACCGGGCAAAAGCCGATCAAGAAGAGCAAGCAAGGGCAATTCCAGATTGTCGATGTGGTCGGCATGATGCGACCGCTGACCAAGTTTACGCATCAGATCGTCGACGGCTCCCGCATTCCCTCCATCGTCCGCGAAGCGTTCCGCGTCGCTGCCGAGGAGCGTCCCGGGGCAGTGCACATCGAGTTTCCCGAAGACATCGCTGCCGAGGAGAACAGCGATTGCGAACAACCGTTTGCAATCCACACAGCGATGCGTCCTTACCCGGACCCGACTGCCATCCAGACCGCTTGCGCCATGATCGAAGCGGCAAAACGCCCGCTCGTCCTGGTTGGCGCCGGCGCCAATCGCAAGCGCACCCGCAAGTCGCTGCTCGATTTCGTCAACAAGACAGGCATTCCTTTCGTGAACACGCAGATGGGCGTCGGTGTAATCGACGAACGGCACCCGCTCTACCTGGGAACGGCAGCGCTCTCTACGGACGACCTCGTGCATCACGCCATCGCCAAAGCGGATTTGATCATCAATGTCGGTCACGACGTGGTGGAAAAACCGCCCTTCTTCATGGAGAGAGGGGGAGCGAAAGTTCTGCACGTCAACTTCTTCTCCGCTCGCGTCGACGATGTCTACTTCCCGCAGCACGAGGTAATTGGCGACATTGCCAATGCTTTCGTGGAGCTGGACAAAAACATCACCGTCTCCAAGGACTGGGACTTCGAGCCATTCCTGAAGGTGAAGGACTACGGCGATCAGCTAATCGAGATGCAGTCGTCATCGAAAAGCTTCCCTGTTGTTCCCTCTCGCCTGGTATCCGACATCCGCGCTGCGATGCCTTCCGACGGCATCGTCACGCTGGACAACGGACTCTACAAGCTGTGGTTCGCGCGCAACTACCGAGCTCACGGGCCAAACACGCTGCTGCTCGACAATGCGCTCGCCACGATGGGAGCCGGCTTGCCGTCGGCAATCGCTGCCAAGCTGATCTCGCCCAATCAGAAGGTCATCACTGTTTGCGGCGACGGCGGGTTCATGATGAACTCGCAGGAGTTGGAAACGGCGATGCGGCTCAAGCTTGACCTCGTTGTGGTCATCCTCAACGACAATGCCTATGGCATGATCAAGTGGAAGCAGACGGAGAACAAGCAGGAGACGTTCGGTCTGGACTTCAACAATCCGGACTTCGTAACTCTGGCTTCGTCCTATGGCGCTCACGGTCACCGCATCGAGCGCACGGAAGAACTCCTGCCCAAGCTGAAGGAATGCCTGAATGCTAAGGGCGTGCACATCATCGATGTGCCGATCGACTACACGTCCGGCGAGAAGCTCAAGCTTGTCGACCTCGACGTAGCCTATCTCAAGGCGCCGAAAGACAAACAGCCGGCACGCGAGCGGTTGGAGGTGCGCTCCCCGCATGATGGGAGCCTGATCGAAACGCTGGAAATGGAGGGCGCTGATGCAGTGGAGAAAGCGCTTTCCACGGCCCATGCTCTCTACAAAGATCAGAGCAAATGGCTGCCCGCGCATCAACGCATTACTATCCTCGAGCGCCTCGCTGAGCTGATCAAGCGCGATCGCCAGAGCCTCATCGACACCGCTGTCGAGGAAGGGGGAAAACCCTATACCGACACGGTGATTGAAATAGACAGGGCCGTGCAGGGCGTAAAGCTGGGTATCGATGCCATCCACAACCTGCATGGCACCGAGATTCCGATGGGACTGACAGCGGCGTCGACCAATCGCAAGGCCTTCACATTCCGTGAGCCGATCGGCGTGGTCGTCTCCCTTTCAGCCTTCAATCACCCGATCAACTTGATCGTTCATCAGGTGATCCCAGCTGTCGCGGCAGGCTGCCCGGTCATCGTCAAGCCCGCCGGCAATACGCCGCGCTCTTGCCTGGCATTCGTCAAACTGCTCCACGAAGCGGGTTTGCCCAAAGAGTGGTGCCAGGTGCTCATCATCAACAATAAGCACGCCGAACGGTTGGCTACCGACAAACGCGTCGGTTACCTGTCCTTCATCGGCTCTGCTCGCGTCGGCTGGTACCTGCGCTCGAAGCTAGCTTCCGGAACTCGCGTCGCGCTGGAACACGGCGGCAGCGCGCCAGTTATAGTCGACGCTTCAGCCGACTTCAATGATGTGATTGCGCCGCTGGTCAAGGGCGCTTTCTATCATGCCGGTCAGGTGTGCGTCTCTACAAAACGCATCTTCGTGCCCGCCGCTCGCATGGATGAGTTCGCGAAGCTCGTCACGGAAAAGGCGAAGGCATTGAAAGTCGGCGACCCCAAGTCGAAAGACACGGAAGTCGGCCCGCTCATTCGCGCCGGCGAAGTAACACGTATCGATCAGTGGGTGAAGGAAGCGGTTGCAGCCGGCGCCAAGCTCTTGTGCGGCGGCAACGTAATTGCCCCCACCTACTACGAACCAACCGTTCTGCTCAATCCGCCGCTCAATGCGAAAGTCAGCTGTGACGAGATCTTCGGACCGGTCGTTTGTCTTTATTCGTATGAGAACATCGACGACGCCATCAAGCTCGCCAACAGCCTGCCGCTCGCTTTCCAGGCAGCAGTGTTCGCAAAGGACATCGATGTCGCGCTGCATGCAGTCAAACAGCTCAACGCTACTGCCGTGATGGTCAATGACCACACGGCCTTCCGCGTAGACTGGATGCCCTTCGGCGGACGCGGTGATTCCGGAGTCGGCATGGGCGGTATCGCATACAGTGCGCACGAAATGAGCCAGGAGAAACTCATGGTCTTGAAGAGCGCCAAGCTGTAAGCGCTATCACCGAATCAAAAACAAGCAACTCTGCGCTGACCCTCGGCTCACAACACAGAGTTATTTTGAACTGGGGTGTGAAAGTGATTTCCGCCCCAGTTCTTCTATTTAAGCTTTCTCTTATATAGTTTAGTATCTATAAGTCCAAGACGCCAAAAGGCTGAATCTTGCTGGACTCTATCCATCGCAACAAAACCGCAACCGAGTCTCACTAAACTATGCTTCCAAAAATTTGAAGGACCCAGGAATCAGGAGGGAATGATCGAATAGACAGCCTTTCCTGGAATCAGTTTTGCAACCATTTCCAACACGGTAATTCACATGCAAAAAATCACAATTGCAATTCTTGCCTTCCTTACCAGCACTGCAGCGGCTCAAGCTAAAGACATGGCGGGTGTTATCGATATGTCAGGAAAAGTCATTATTCCGCTGCAGTACAAGGATATTAACTCCGTAGGTGACTGGCTATTCATTTGCGAAGGCTACAAAGCTCCTCCAGGAGCCGTTTTACCACCACCTGCGGCAGCTCCATTCAGCGATATTCCGAAACAAGAAAAACTCGCCTTCGCCAATTTCCGAGGCGGTGTGTACAAGCCTTCTTGTGGGACAGCGTTGTTTGATAAAAACGGAAAGACAATTTCCACAAAAGTCCCTGCAGGATTAGTAATCTGCGATGTTCATCTGCCAAACAATTATGAACACAAGGACTCGAACCTCACACTCCCGCCAAACGCGCTCATTACAGTGGCAGGAAAGAATGGTTACGGCGTTATTGATGGTCGAGGATTCATCATTGTCGAACCAAAATATCGAAACATACACATTATTGGTGATTGCCAGATTCGCAAACAGTCTTTTGGGGATGATTCAAATTCTGGAAACGGCGATTTGCAAGACCTGGATCTCGATTTCCAACGCAGTTTGTCGAAAGACACCCCCGAAGGAAAAGCGGCTTGCACCGAGCACGAAGGCCTGGTTCGATACTCAGAAAAAGGACTCTTCGGCTTCAAAGATACAAAAGGCAAAATCAAGATTCCCGCAAAATATTTTGCCGCTCGAGAGTTTGCTTGCGGCTTTGCGCCGGTCAGGCTGAATTCGTTTGACGAAATAGGTCGCTATGTTTACATCGACCACAATGGAAAAAAAACAAGCGAGGAATACTACCGCGCCGCTCCCTTTGTAGGCAAAACCGCGATTATTGCAGCGTTTGCAACGAATTGCCTGACGTACGGACTGATAGACAATAAATTCACTTACCTACAAGAACCATACTGCCATAAACTGATACGAATGAAAGACGGAATGGTCGTTCCCATTCGCGGAATGGTTCACAAAGTCTTAGACAAGGATGGAAAACCCATTTTTGACCTTCCATTCAGTCGCATTCTTGTGAACGATGGTACCGATGGGTTGGTTTTTCGTGCTAAAGAAAAAGGAAATGAAATTCTGGAAATCTACGATCCGACAGGAAAAATCGTCAAATCAGAAACGAAGGAAGCACGCAAATTCAATAAAAGCGAAATCTACCACAGCGGCTTCGTTTTAACGAATGGAAATGTACCTCTCAACGTTGTCCAATCATTTGACGGCAAGACTATTATGGGTCCAACTGACGATGACCTCTACGTAGTAGGTAATGACCGCGTCATAAAGAAAGTCCACACCAAAACCTTCTCTAAAGATGATTGGGAAGGGCCTGATAGCGACCGCGAAAGGGCATTTGAAAACTTCATAAAGAACGTCAAACCAGTGGGCTCTCCCAGATCGCTTGTCGAAAAATTTCTTGGCAAAGGGAAGGACGAAGGCGATAGCGTATTTTCATATGACCTGTCTTTCGATGGCAATGGCTCCACGCTGGGCGTCGTGAAGTATAAGGACGAAAAAGTAGAGTTCATAGATACACGGCAAGTAATGAAAACCAAAGACGGCTTTGTCATGCCTGATCCGCACCAGATTCGGGTTCCGGCCATCACGAGTTACCCGCTCCACCTCGATCCGACTTCGCCGCAAGCAAGAGCTCTAATGCTCAGGAAAACCGCGAAGCCAAACGCCGGCAAAGAGAAAAAGACAGACAAGAAGGAAACCCACAGAGATTTGTATCTCCGCTTTTAAATACTGGCGGCGCCCCTACTACAGAGCATCGTCAAGAAAACCCAAAAGAGACATGACGAAAGAAGGCGTAGCGCGCCCTCTTTCGTCATCATCTCTCAGCGCTGATCTAGACTAAGCCGGATAATCCAGTCGACGAAGCAGTGCAGCATAATCGCCAGCGTTGCAACCGCCCTCACGGCATCCGACAGACGGCTCGCCCTTACTCTTCAATCGGTCTCCGGTCTTGCCTGGAGTGAGGCAACCTTCAATCTTTGGATTCAGCTTGCTGTCAGCAAACTCTTTCTTGTATAGATAGAAATTCGCCTGATAGCCGCATGCGGCCGAATAACGAATCAGAGTAGTCCAGTAAACCGGAAACTCCGGAACTATCAAATTGTCCAGAATCCTTTCCCGCTCCAGTTTCATATCTGAACTGTCGCTGCGAGGCGCCCGATAAACAGCAAGATCCGCTAGAAACACAACGAACTCGGCCTGTTCGAAATGCGCCCCAAAGTTGAAGTCAGGCATACGCGGTCTCAACGACTCCGAGAACGGATAATTCCTGAAGGTCAGTTGCAGGTTGAGCTTTTCAGCTATTCGAAGGACGTTCTTTAAGCATGGCAGCTTATTTTCTATGAAAATCATCCGATAGTTATCGACGCCAATGTGCTTAGGTCCGACAACGCTTAAATTCCTGTCGCCACACCACTGTCTCGTCGCTTTGCGCAATACGTAGCATAGATGTTGGTTAAGAAACTCGAATTCCGCATCGACAATTCCGGACAATGCCTTCTTGGTTTTCGGGCAAACAATAGTCTTTGCCAAACGTCTTGTATAAGTGTTCATACTTCTCCTCGATAAAGAGCAAGAGAGCCGGTTTTCCCGGCTCTCTTGCTCTTGTTCTCTTACATTGTTGACACCACTAGTGGCGTCATTCTCAGTTAAGTTGTGGGCACCATTTATGTCACTGCGCGAAATTATTCGCGTTCCATCATAAGATGAACGAAGAAATCACAGGACGTGTCAATCAACTCTTCTCGGGTAGGGATAGAGAATCCATACTCTTTGTGAGCGGCGATTTCAGCATTCCAGTGATCGAATAGGAATGAACCATTGCCATCATATTCAGATTCAGTTTCTTCATTCGCCAGCTCCAACTCGCGCACCAGATCGACATCAGTTCCGTCTGCTCCGAGAAGCGAAATTATCTTGTTGCTCATCAGTTAATTCTCCTAAATTCTCAGTTTTTCTCTCAACCCCAGTACAAAACGGGGACGCCATCCACATATGAATAAGCAACGGGTCGATGCCCGGTCTCTTCACTGCGAATGACGTAGTCGGGCATGACAATGTCGGCAGTTGAATGCACTCCGGACAGCTCCAGTTCCTTTCTGCGCAAGTTCGTGTAAAGATCCTGATCTCGTAAAGGCCAGAAGTGCGCGCTCCGGTCTCCCAGGGCAATGAGACGTTTCGTATAGGGACAAAACATCAGGAGATGGAACTTCTCCTGATCGACACGCCGCGATGCATAAAGACCGTGTGCTTCCTTGCGAAACACGATCGCGCCGTCCGCTCCGCAAAAGGCCTCCATTTCGCAATCAGGATGAATCGCGTATGAATGACACTTCCAATCATCCGGCTGTCTCAATTTACAGACCTGACCGACTTCGAGCTGCTCCTTAAAAGGATTGAAGCGAAAAGGTATTCGACGAATTCTGCCTTCACTGAGAACAACCAGACAACGATCACCGAAGTAAACTTTGTCTACCGTCCGATCAGAAACGCGAACATCCAGCACCTGTTTGGGCGGAGATGACACGGTTTGCCAGACGCGCACACGCCCATGCTCGTTGCCACTAGCAAGCAAATTTCCCTCTCGGTTGTAGCTTATCGAACTAGGTTCTTTGAACTCGAGCAAAAGAGGAGCGAATCCGCTTCGCATCGAGAAATAGTGGACGTAGTTGCCGTGGTGAGCTAGCGCCGCAAATTCACCGACACAGGGATGCATAGCAAATTCTCTTATATCTGCTCTGATTGCCCAGGTATCTTTCTCCGGCGTCTCACTATTGCAAATGGCGAAGCTGCCGTCCCTGCGCAAGAGCCCAAACGCCTTACCGTCTTCTGCAAACTCAACTCTTTCGACCGTGCCGGGCTCACCTAGGGGGACATTTACCAGCTCTATGTTTTCCTTAGCATCTGTCATTCGAAAAATCCTCATATGATTGTGTTAGTCAACCGCTCGCGCAGATACGCAAGTGGGCATGTCATCGCCGGCAGTGGCACCAAGAAAAGCAAGCAAAACCCCCGAAACAAAGAAAATGAATGAGCAGCTTCACGCAACTCACTCTTTGTGAGATACGGGAAATTGACTGTTCGATGCATCTTCTATGGCTTCAGGGGTTTTGCGTGCAGCTCCTGGGCATAACTGTTCGACGAATGTACTTCGACCATAACTTTCGCCGGTGCGCCGATGCGAATCATTTTTTAAATCGGCAATAAATCCGCCATCTCCACTCAATGCCAGTACCACTGCGCGTTTGCGCCGCTTTCCGCAATCGATTCTGAAATTCTACTGACACTGCATTATGGTCAATATGCGAAATTGAACTACTGTGTACAACTTTGCAGTGTTCACACAAGCCCTCGTAGAAACACGCTCAACGGCAAAATGAGAGACCCTGCCAGTTAGCGCAAGCCCTCGCTCATCACGCGAATCGGTCGGCGTAATTTCCGCAAAAAACAAGAATATGTCGACATTCTGCCGACTCGGCCAGCCGGTAACACCTGGCAGAACGAACCCTCCGTGATTCACGCACAACTGTTCAATTCCACATTACCTTCTTTTCTCAAATCAAATAATCTCTTCCCAAAACCGGTCTTCCCCAATTCCCTTACGCTCAGGCGCTTCGAACATACCGAGAAAGCGGAGCCGCACAAAATAAAACAGGAGAGCTATATGCGCGTAGTCTCGACAGAGTCGGAAATAATACAAGCCAGAATGCGCCTGCTTCCTCAGCGATACAAACAATTTCGCAATTCAATTTGGCAAAATTACACTGAAGTAGGAACACGGGCATTACAGTGTGGTGACACCAACCTGGCGGGGATAATGTTCTCGGAGGCACTGGCAGAAGCCCGCAAAGAAGACTCTCTCGACTACCGTCTCGCTGTCAGTTATGCGCATGTCGGACATATTCAGTTTTCCAGGGGCGACTTTCCACAAGCAGCCAATAACTATCTGCGGGCGCTGGCAATCACTAGGAACGTAAAGGACACACCGAAAGAATTCGAAATCATGCTTTTAGAAACTCTGGCAGACATTCGCATGGAGCAAGATCAATTGCGGCTGGCAAAGCGACATTTGACGAGGGCTTTGAACCTGCGAGAAAGCTTTACTCCCGAACAGAAAACTGCTCAAGCAAAAATACTTTTGAAGCTGGCGACAATCTTTTCCGAATTCAAGGATACAGACCAGGCCCTGGCTCTATATGAAAGAAGCAAATCACTGCGCTCATGAAAAAGTGGGAGCTGGCGGTCCTTCCGCGCCATATTGCGAAAGTTCCTCTAGCAAGTTTCTCAAACTAAAGCGCGGTTCGTAACTCAAAAGGCGTCGCGTTTCACTGATATCCAGTCGCTTTGGCTTTCGACCAGGATCAAAACCATATTTTTTTGCAATGTCAAAATAACCTGCATAGTATTTTTCAAAAGTAGTGCCCGCACCGGCGGCATCCCAGTCTTTCAAATCCTCATCGGTATATTCATAAGCGCCGTCTACGGTAAGAAATGGCGGTTCTGCCGGTTTTGTCTCCCCTTCTAAATACTCGACGGACCTGATTACAGCCTGTGCAACGTCATCTATGTGAACCGCGCCACCCCAGAACCAGCGCGCCCATTCGATGTATGATGCATAAATTGTTCTATTCCAGTGAGGAATAAACGCCCTCGGTCGCAGAGTTACAATGCTCATGCCATGCCGAGCCACGTAAGCGCGAACCATTTCCTCGCATAGGACCTTGGTATGTCCATATACACCAAAGCGTTCGTCGATGCTTGTGCTCGAAATGAAGACCAATTTGCCGATACCGGCATCGGCAGCGGCTTGGAAGACATTGAACGTGCCTGTGACATTGAGATCCCAAAACTCATAGGCATCTTTCTCTTTTCGAAACTCGTGGACGCCGTGCCACGCGGCAATATGTATGACCATATCGGCGCCCGGCAGTGCGCCTGCAAGAGCCTCTCTGTCCGTAATCGAGGCGTTGACGAATTCAGCCCGATTGACAGGCATGCGCACGTCCAGAACAACCGGTGTATCGCCACGCTGCAATAAAAGAGGACAGAGAATCTGCCCCAGGTCGCCCGACCCACCAGTTAGAACTATCCTCATCCGTACTCCTGCCCCGAGCCGTCGCTCCTGCCTTCAAGCAAATCGAACGACTTAGTATTCGCGCCCAAGCATAGCGCAACCTTAGATTATCGACCAGATTTCCGGCGCCCGCAGGGTTTCCGCCTGCGCACGGCACGTTTAATCCTCTGACCCAAAAACGCCATTTTGCTGACCCGGAATGCTCCCAAGCCGTCCGTATTGTGAGTGCATCGGCGGCACAGCAACCGGCTTCTACCAGGAGATTTTGAATATGTCTTTCGAACTCACTCCGCATGATGCAGAAAAACGCCTCTTCAACAACGTTGGTCACAAACCCTTTTTTACCAACCCTGAAGAAGACATGTCTTACGCTCTGATGGCAAACGTCAATAGTGCTTCAGCAGATGCCAGACTTTTCGACTCAATTCGCGAAGACCTAATCGGCATCAATGCAAAAAGGAATTTGACTGACTCGCATGTACAAGGCAAAGACAACAAAGTTGCCGATATATACTACGACTTTGAGAAAACCAGTTCAGGTGAAGAGCTTCAACACATAATGATTGTAGATGGCGATAGAGTGGCTATTTACCCGCCCCTGACAGGAAAGGAAAAAGATCTGCCAAAGGAAATCAAACAAGTTTTGATCAAGGCAGAGATGGACAAACTTCGCGACAAGTTGACCGAGAAAATACCCTATTTTGAACACGCGATGTTCGCAAACACCGCATGGAATCGAAACAAACTCATTGATGAGTGTCTCAAAGAAATTCACCCAACTGCCAAACAAGGATTCCTTTTAGCCCTCAAAGAATTCACTGATCGCGAACGGGCGAAACCCACATCAGGTCACGCACCTGTCGATGTAAAAGTCCAACTTAAAAGAGAGAACAACTGCCTCGAACTTGACACCGTTGACATAATCGATCGCAACCAAAAGGACGCGAACGGAAACTTCAAATCAGATAGGTTCTACCACTAAGTTTTAACCGGAAGCCTGGTGTACAGAAAAGAGCGTCCTGAGCAGGGGCGCTCTTTTCACAGGAGGATAGAGCCGCTCCTTCGCTTACAGCCATTAAACGCTAATGTAATTTACGTTTGCAAGATTGAATAGGGCACCCTGCGTGTTTGCGAGAGAATCATGCAAAATGTAAAAGCATTCGACCCGGTCATTTGCAACCAACTTTCAACCGCGGTCGGCGCGCAGGCGGAGCTCCCCTGGGTCAATCTGCCAGAGCCCATGTACAAACGCATCTATCGCCACCTGCGCACCGAAATAGAGCGCGGCAGATTTCAGCATGGAGACAGACTACCGTCAGTAAGAACTATAGTCGCAGACTTTCAAGTGTCGCATCCTACGGTTTTGCGGGCCTTGGAAGAACTCTCCTCACTCGGTTATGTAAAACTGGTGCAAGGCTCCGGGTCTTACGTCTCATACCAGAGCTCATTCGAGCAACCGAAGACGCCGGAGCTCGAGGCGTTTAAGCCGCATGCGACAAACTTTGCTCCCCCGAGCAGGCGTCCATACAAACACTCAGTCAAAAACCTGCAAGAGTCACATAACAAGACAAGCATGTTACCTTTAGGACGCTGGCAGCGCTGTGTCAGAACCACACTCTTAGAAAACTTGCCGATGTCGGTCTCTCGATCCGGCTTACCTTCGCTGCGCTCGGCAATAGCAAGCTATATAAGGCGCTCTCGGGGCATTTGCGCCGATCCTGATCAGATATTCGTCACAGCCGGGCTCTCATCGTCTATAGGCTTTCTCAGCGCCCTGTGCGAACTTCGCGAAAAAACGGTAGCAGTCGAAGAACCAGGCTCGCCAAAAATCAGACGACTGCTTGCCTCTAACGGTGCTATCTTGCAGCCGATCGAACTAGATGCTCAGGGAATGCAAATCGATGCATTGAAAGAGTTGGAAGGCAAAGTCAAATTTTTGCATGTCACCCCCAACCATAACCCGACAGGGATGACAATGAGCGAAAGACGCCGGCAAAGCCTTATCAATTGGGCATCCAATGTGAAAGCGCTGATACTGGAAGATGATTTCGGCGCTGAATTCGCGCTTTCGATGAATGGAGAAACGCCTCTTTTCACCCTT
This sequence comes from Candidatus Obscuribacterales bacterium, assembly GCA_019745505.1. GTDB lineage: Bacteria > Cyanobacteriota > Vampirovibrionia > Obscuribacterales > Obscuribacteraceae > QKMZ01. The sequence goes on from JAIETE010000317.1 coordinate 24,310, forward strand.
GGGCAGAACGTTATCTATCTGGGTGGATTCTGGGGCTCGCTGCACACGCTGGCAAATACCTCCTTTCTGATACTGCCGCCTGGCCTTGCAGAACAAGCGGCGGGCAGCAATCATCTGAAGGATGCCGAGCAAAACTTCCTGGAACAGCATTCACTGCAGCTGATGCTGGATGATGGACATTTGGAATTGCATTTGAAACGACAGAGAAAATTATCCAGGGAAAAACGAGCTGCTGCTATCGCCGCCCTGAAACAGGCGCTTGGAGCACGTATAGACATCATCGGCACGGGAATCAACAACAAGCAATTGGTCAAATTTCATGAAGACATCGAAGAGCGAAACATAGTCACGGCAGCGCTGCGCTCCGGATTGCCATTGACGAATACGGCTGACTTCTATTGCCAGAACCGACCGGCTAACGAATTCTTGCTCTCCTTCAATTCACTCGACAAAGCAAAGATATTCGCAACAGCTCTACATTTCGCCGGTTTACTCAAGTAAGTTGCTTGCTACCTGAAATAGTAAAACATCAAGAATGAGTGAAGCAGCGCATAAGCCGGGTTCTGTGTTCGACTGTCATCTCTCTGGGAGTGTGGTCTCCCACACCCTCTAGCGGCATCGGCAACTTGGGGTGACGGGCAGCCACTTTCCCAAGCTATACCTTCGCCTTGCACCTTCAGCGGGGTTTACCTAGCCAAGGCCTCTCGACCTTGCTGGTGCGCTCTTACCGCACCGTTGCACCCTTACCAGATAAGCGATCTTCACTTTCGCTCAGACCACTCACGAACTGGCGGTCATCATTTCTGTGGCACTATCCTCACGCTCACGCGCACTGGGCATTACCCAGCAACCAGCCCTGCGGTGCCCGGACTTTCCTCACCTTGCCGATTAATCGGCAAAGCGCGACAGTCTGCGCTACTTCATCTGCCATTATACGACCACACGCCGGTTGTCGTTTTCCCAAAAGTGACAACCTTCTGAACTCAAACATACGCCTCGCTAGCTGTAAGTGATACGGTAGGCTGCGTCAAGATTGGTTCGCCTCTCTCACTGAGCTGATCAAGCTGAGGTCGGTGACGCTTGCGCTGCTCACGGCAATCGTTTTGCGTAAAAACGCCAGTATGGCGAAAGCGGCCCGGCTGGCCAAATGTTACGAGTCTGGCGCCAGTTCGGCGAGTATCAATAGCAAAAGCTAGCGCAACCTAGCGCCCGCAAACACCCCGCCTGTGGGTTTTGCCACACCTCAGAATTTAGATACTAGCGAGAGCCTAAAGGCCTCAAGCAAAGCCGAAAAGCCAGGGCCCACCAGTAAATATGCATCCAGAACCACGCCTATCGGGGAAATAAACCCCGCCTTCTGCTAGCTCGGCGATCGAAATAGTCGCTTGCTTTTCCCCTTGGCGACCTTTTAGGGTCCAGATATCCACCTTTACATCCTTTTCTGCACAGAGAAGTTTCAGTCCCTAAAACCCTTTGCGTTCCTTCCGTTTTCAAACTTAGACATCCCGTGCGGGATGTCGGACGGATTAGGCGCATCGGAATGGGGGTGGTGGCTCAGTCATGCCCACTGGAACGGGCTTCAAATATATCCGCAAGGAGATCTATGAAAAACATGAATGGCACAACCTCTAACGTGTCCGCTCTCGTGAGCGGCACCAACTCCAACGTCGACAGCAGCGCTAACCAGCCTCTGTCTTTCGAAGCCCTTCTCGCTGACTACGACGTGCCTCGCGCCGTCGCGTTCGGTCAGGTAGTGGAAGGCACCATCCTCCCTTACGGCGACAACGCGCACTTCTACGTCAGCATTGGCCAGAAGTCCGACGCGCTGCTGCCCAAGAAGGATGCAGGCGACCTCAAGCCCGGTGACACTTCCGAGTTCATCGTCGTCTCCGACGGCGACAGCGACGAAAGTGTGACGCTCTCGTTCACCCGCCTCCAGCACCAACGCGACATCGAAGCCGCCTGGGCCGCACTCCTGCAGCTCGTGGCCTCCGGCGACATCACCGAAGTGACCGTCATCGGCGTCGAGAAGCGCAAGGACGACGACCGGATTTCCGGTCTGAAAGCCTCGTTCCGCGGCCTCAAGGGCTTCATTCCGCTGTCGCTCGTCCAGGGCTCGGTGGATGGTCTCGTCGGCTCGAACATCCCGGTCAAGGTGCTCAAGGCCGAGGACAAGGGACGCTTCAGCAACATCCTCTTCAGCAACAAGGCGGCCAACGAAGCTCTCGTCGGCAATGCCATCGCCGGCCTCGAAGAGGGCTCGGTGGTGACGGGCACGGTGACGAAGTTCATGCTCGAGAAGAAGGATGCGCGCAACGAAGGCGCCCCGCGTCGCGAAACCGGCGTGCTCGTCGAATTCCAACCGGGAGTCAGCGGCTTCGTCCACAAGAGCAACATCAGCGATTCGCGTGGCGTCAAGCCCAGCGACGTGCTGAAGCTCGGTCAGGTCGTCCAGGTGAAGATCGTCAGCATCGACGCCGAGTCGCAGCGCATCTCGCTGAGCTACAAGGACGTGGAAGCCAACCGCGAGGCGATTGCCGCGCAGCAGGCTGAAGCGATCCGCAATCAGCTCGGCGACCTGAGCGTCGGCGAGAAGCTCACCGGGCGCGTCAAGCGCGTGCTCTTCGAGCGCGAAACCAACCCGTCGGCCGAAAAGCGCGAACTCGGTGCGATCGTCGTGCTGCCCAACGGCACTGAGGCGTTCCTGCATCGCAACGAGTGCTCCGACAGCCGCCTGGTGAACATCTCTCATCTGATGAAGGTGGGCGATGAGATCCTCGTCGAAGTGAAGTACGTCGATCTGGAGGCCGGTCGCGTTCAGCTCACCTTCAAGAAGGTGGCCGAGAACAAGGAACGGGTGCAGGCGGTGTCGGAAGAGCTGAAGAGCTCTTTCCGCTTGACGCTTTCGGTGGGCGACCATCGTCGCGGCACCGTCGCTCGCGTCGTGCCCTTCGGTGCGTTCATCCGCATCGGCGGCGGCGTGGAAGCGCTGTTGCACGTCAGCGACATCACCAGCGACCGCTCCCGCCAGGAAACCGAACTGGCTGCGCTGAAGACCGGCACCCCTCTCGACGTGGTGATCTCGAAGACCGAGGAAGACGGCAAGGGACACACGAAGGTCTGGGTGACCCTGGCTGCCGAACAGGCGTAAACGCCTAGGGATTCTCCTCTGCTGCTGTGAAGCGGCAGGGCTGAATTCCGGGAGGGGGATTGGGGGCTTCGGCCTCCAGTCCTTCTCCTTTTGGCACCATTTTTACTACGCTTTATCGTATCAACAAAACCACAACAGAAAACACCAATTCAACAGGCGCCGGACTTATCTAATTCAGCCGCGCCACCCTGACAACCCATTTCGTTACAGGGCTCTGCCGACCACGGCCTTGAAACTCGGCTGCGCGGCACCCTAAGTTTCTAGATCTCATTTTCTCTTCTTGATTCAGGAATCAAATCCCTAAGCCTCTATATCTGCTTGCTCAAAGCACTCTTACCCCCGTTTCTCAAGCGCTTTTTCTATGCGCGCGGGCTGTAACAGTCTCTGGGCTATGAGGCAGCAGTCGGCTTCCTGACTCGGTTTTGCGGACATCAAAATCCTGCCAAATCGACAAAACAGCCGCTGAGCCAGCAACTACGGATACACTGACATGAAAACCATGACCGAAATCGGCATCATGGGCGGCACCTTCAACCCAATGCACATTCGTGAATTGGCGGTTGCACAGTTCGCCCTTGAACAGCATGGTCTCGCCAAGGTGATTTTCGTTCCCAATGGCACGCCTCCGCACAAGAAAGTCGACGTTTTGGACCGCGAAAGCAGGTTCGAGATGGTCAAAGCGGGCGTCAAGGACAATCACCTTTTCGAGGCTTCTCGTATCGAAATCGACCGTCCCGGCATCACCTGGACTATCGACACCCTCAAGCAGTTGAAAGAACAGCTCGGCGACAACGTCCGGCTCAACTTCATCTGCGGCGAGGACGTCATCGACAATCTGGTTCGCTATGACCGACGCGCGGAGTTTCTCGGATTGGCAAGACTGCTCATCTCTCCGCGTGCCAGTGAAGACGCTCAGAAGGCGCTCATCACCTGGCGCGAAACCCTTCCTGAAGCGCAAATCGAGCTGATTGACTGCCCGCCCAGCGGCATCAGCAGCACGCTGGTGCGCAAATGGATCCGCGCCGGCAAGTCAATCCGCTACGTCGTACCTGCCGCCGTCGCCGAAATCATCGAGCGCAAGGGGCACTACAAAGAGGTGATTCCAGCCGAAACATCGACCGAAGCAGCCTCCGGCAACCGCCCTTTCTTTGTCACTTCGATGAAAGTTTCGGGCCGCCGACGTCCTCTGGCCGGATAGCAGCCGGACACATCCGTTGACCCGCCTTTGAACGGCTTCCACAGCCCTTCACCGGCGGGTCAACTTTTTACGCCACATTTACTACATTAGATAATATCCACAAAAACCGGAGCGCGCCTGGTATCAAATACGGTGACGACTACAACGGCTTCAATCGTCTTCAGCAGAGATTTCGTCCACCAGTTTCTTAATCCCGGCTATTGAAGTCTCATCACTGTCGATCTCTTCCACCTGCCGCAAACACTTGTAAGACTCCTCATAGTTGCCATCCAGGGCCTCGGCTCTAGACATGTGCAACCAGGCATTAACGTAATAAGGATTGATGTCTATCGCCTTACGCAGAATTTTCTTGGCTTGCCCGACATCGCCCAGCTGAATAAACAAACATCCCAGATTTCCATAAGGCCACTCGAAATCCGGATACTCTGCAATCAGCGCCTCGAATGTCTCGCGCGCACCTTCCTCATCGCCGCTGCAAAACTGGTTGAATCCGTGGATATTAGTCTGCTCTGCAACCAGTGGAACAGGATGGCGGGGAATTTTCGTTCGCAGATAGGATGCTGCCAGTTTGCCCGATTCACCGTTCGGTTCCACCTCTATGGCAAAGGCAAGTGCATCTCTGGCCTGCTCGGTCCAGCCGATTTCTTTATACTTCAAGCCCAGCTCGTAATACTCCGCGGCGCTGAGCCCTTCGGGAACATCCAGAGGCGGCGGATCGGAGTTCTTCAACTCTGTCATCGACTCCAATAATTTGCTCAAATACTGATCTACTTCACTTTCCGCCACCCCGAGCGCAATAAGCTGTTTTCTGATTTCAGCTTCCGCGTCGCCGTCCGAGTCCAGCCCGGCAGTCGACTTGAATGGTCCGGCATCGTAGTCCGGGTCGTCGGTTGCCGCCTTGCGCCATAACTTCAAAAGATTGAGACTGAATTTGAGACTTTCAGTCATGGCTCCATCACTGTCCGCTTCCTTGCCTTTCTCAGGGTCTTCAGCAGAGGCTAGCGCCCGTCTCATTTCGCTCGAACGCGTCAAGGCTTCGACAGCCTGCTTCTGGCAGCCCATGAGCATATAAAGCGCCCCAAGCCGTTTATAGCCCTTTGACGTCAGTCCATCTGGCACTTCTTTGGGAGGCAGCGGCATGCTTTCTACTCGGCGGAGATTCCAACTACTGGCGAAACTATTCGAGCAACCGGCAAAGAGTTCGCTTTCGAATTGAAAGATTAAGCGACTCAATCTGCTCGCACAGATCACATTTACCCAGATCAGCTTTCTATAAATTGGCAAGTTAAAGACAATCACTAAAGATTCGCAAGCAAGAGCAAATAGAAAATGACACCATATGAGGTGCCACAACCATGTTTCAAACTGTGAAATGCCCCAGGGACGCCAAGACTCCCCTTGCGACTAGAAGATTGTCATTTCAAATCCATACGCCAGGGCAGCGTTATAGTCATCTTCCGAAAAACCATCGCAATCCTTCGCCAACTCATCAACGAAAACCCGCTCTTTATCTGGCAATTCGAATTCGGCTCCCGGCGGATTTTCAGTTGTCCACTGAAATACAAGCTTGCATGCTTTGTCGAAAAGCGCCTCTACGCGAGTATAAGCCGACACATATTGAGGATCGGAATATCCAGGAATCTTCTCTTTCAATTTAGGCAGAAGGTTCTTGTCCAGACGACTCTTCTCGCTGAAGAGCTCAACCGCTCCCTGCAAAAGTAGTTTTTCGTCTGCTTCCGTTTTCTTCATTACAAGATCGCTGCTCCTTCCAGGCAGAAAATCGGGGGCTCGAAATGCCTCGCGTCTGACAATCATTTTCCCCGGAAAAGCGACGAATTATCCCTTTACCGGCTTGCTGCACACAAACTATCACAGTCCAGCCACGAACGCCCGTATCGTTTCAAAATTACTCGAAGTAAAGAGCGCCAATGCCTACTACATTTTATGGTTGTCCCAAGAACAAAAGAAAGAGAAGAGAGGAGGAGATTTTGTTCTCCCCCTCTCCCTCCGACCCACATCACCAAAGCAACAGCCGATACAGGACCGGCTGCTGGTTCAGTTCAGCACGCGTGCAGCTTAGTTGATCTTCCAGCGGATGCCGTAGCCGACCGTGGTCTGGCCGTTGGCCGGGACATCGACCGTGAAGGTGCCGCTGTTCTCGTTGTCGGAAATCAGGTCGTGCGTCTTGTCGAGGAACGAGTAGCCGTGCGGCAGCTGTTCCTGGACGATCACCTGGACCGGCTTGTCCTTGAAGTTGTAGAGCGTGATCTCGCGCTGCTCCTCGCGGAAGCGCGGCTTCGGCTCCTTCTTCGCCTTCTTGCCGGCGCCTTCGGCGACTTCCTGACGGCGACGCGAATGCTCACCGGGAGTGCCGACGCGCGGGCCGCCCTGGATGGACATGCTCATGCGCGGGCCACCCTCGAAACCGCCTTCGGAGGCAACCTCGTGCTGCGGGAAGACGTGACCGCCCTCCGGCACCGGCTCGACTTCCGGCTCCTTCTCTTCGGGGTCCTGATGGAAGGACACCAGGCGACGGGTCGCCTTGACGTCGGACGACGGCGTGGTCAGCTCGAGCTTGAAGGCCTCGCCCTTGGCGACGGAGGCGATGTAGAGCTGCGGGTCGGTCTTCTGGTACTTACCAGTGGAATCCGGCTGGAACACCGCGACTTCGCCGGCCGGCAGCGCGAAGCCGAGGTTGTTCTCAGCGTCGTTGCGCAGGCGCAGGCGCACGAAGACGGGCAGCTTCTGCGCGTCTTCCTCGGTGCTGCCGAAGTGGTAGTTGTACGCGGCCGGCAGGTGGAGCTCAGCCTTCACCGGCACGTCCTTGGCGACGACCAGGTAGGGTCGCTTCGTCTCGCCGTTCTTGATGGACAGCTTCTCGGGAAGCAGATAGATCTTCTGCTCACCGACGGAGCCGACCTCGGCATTGTCCGCGTAGTCGGCCTGGGCGCCGAACGAAGCGGCCATCGGCTGCATCGCGGACTCGAGACTGGCCGCGCGAGCGCCACCACGGGCACTGCGACCGCCGCGGGAGGTGTTGTGCGCAGCCAGCAGCTTCAGCTGGGCGTCTTCGAAGTCGGCGCCGGTCTGGTTGTTCAGCTTGACGCGGCAGCGCAGCTTGGTCACGGTACCGGTCTTGTCGTCGTAGAACACCGCGTAGCGCGGGGCCCACGAGAGACCGCCGGTCTCGTACATGGAATTGAGCAGGTAAACGCCGGATTCGGCGGTCGTCGGCTCGAGCGACAGCGCGGGAGTGGCGCTGAGGCCATCGGGGATGGATTCGAGCTCGAACTTCGGGGTGACCGGCACGACGTTGATGCCGTTGGCGTCCTCGATGACGAGCTGGTTGCCGAGCACGAAGCGGAGCGTGCCGGTGGTGCGAATCACACCCTGAGCGGTCTGCTCGAGAAGCGTGATCTTGCGGCCGACTGCCTTCTGGAGCAGCGTTGCGGACGAGAGGTTGGCGGGCTTGAAGCTGTCGGGACCGAGCTTGAAGGCGCCAGGACCGGAGACATCGGAGACCTCGAAAGAGTCCTCGACGAAGTTCTGCGGCAGGCCTTCCAGCTGAATGGTCACCTTGCCCTTGGGCAGCTCGACCTGGCGCGACTCGTGGACAACGGCGTCACCGGACTGGTACACGGTGAGTTCGACTGACGTGGGCTTCTCGGAACGGACGACCTGTCCGTCATTCTTCGAATTCGAAGTGCTCATGTGTTCACTTTTCCTTGCTTGCTGAGTGGGTTACCACTCGGGCTAGACCTTGTGTGTGACTTGCTGAATGCAAGCCGGTGATGGAAGCAAGAAAGCCTGACCACCCGCCTCGTAACACTCTCTGCGACCACGAGTTGCAAACCGACACGGATCATCCCTTGTCACCCTTGGGTGGTTTGGATGTCTGTCGAGTTCAACTGCGCTGTAAAAGAGTGTCGGGTGGTATCAGGCAAAAATAGATGGGTAAACGAGGTAATTCACCCTAACAACCTCGACAAATTTGTTGCCATGCAGCTCATGTCAACCTTTTACAAACGGAAACCAAAAACACCCGCAAATCGAATGGGCACGGCACCCTGATTTCAAGAGGTGTGACTAATTTAGGTTTTTGGATTGCCAAGACATTGCGCTAGGTAAGAAAGGCTCGTGCAAAGAGGTTTTTTGTGGATCGCTTCTCAATAGAGCCACAAAAGATGCAAAGTGCTAGCGCAAAGTTTCACATCGGAAGCTTCTTTCACGTCAAGTTCACGGTCCGTGCTGTTTTATTGTCTTGTCAGCCCCTTCAACTTGGCAGCCCCAAATAACTAGGCCAGGTCCTTCGCCTGGTCTGCTGCCTTGCCGTTACTAAGACCCCACCCCGATGACAGCTCCACAAGCACCACTTTCCCCGCCTCCTCCACTGGCGGCCATAAGCCAAGATCAATCGAGAACGGCATCGGCACTCGATGCTCCGCCTCTGCAATCGGCGCAAAACCCACTGAACGGCGCGGATATCCTGGCCGGAACCACCCAGAATGCACCTCCGGATCAATACTGGGAAGAGGATGTTCCGCCGGCAGAGATGGAAACGGCTGCAATAGATTCGGCGCCGGAAGCTGATTCCAAATCCAAGAAGTACGACTTTTTCGGTCAGGTCCACGAACTTGCGTATAGTTCGCAGGCCCAGAAGACAGAGCGCAACTTCAAAGCCATGGAAAAGTCAATGATCGATCAAAACCTGCTGCCGGAATTTACTATCTCCGAATCGCTCTCACCGCCGCCTATCTTCGCTCTGGATACGGGACGCAAACAGATGGAAACTTCACTCAACCATTATCGCGATCGGTATTTCGCTCTAAAGACTCAAGCATAGTGCGATACAAAGCCAAATTGCAACGCTGAGCATTGCACCATATATGGTGAATGGCAAAGCGCCAGACGATAAACTTGCCTCAACGCTTAACAGCCTTGAGAATAAGTTTGTCGTCCGTGAAGGAAATCGGCACTCCGTCTGCAATCTCGATAGCATAGTGTTCTTTCGCCGCCGATGGAGCCTGCACGAGCATTGCCCGCACTGCTTTCTTGAGCTCGTCGGAACAGCCTGAATTGCCCATCCAATCTTCGATGTTATGGGTTTTTCGATAAATTTCGCAACGTGCAACCCTAAAGCCCGCTTCTATCAACATGCGCCTCCACTCGCGTTTCGTGTAGGCTCGAATGTGCGTGGGATCGCGCAGTTTCTCCAGGCTGTTGACATAACGGTCCAGCCTCTTTGACGGCGGAGAGACACTGTCTTCGAGGATAAACATACCGCCAGGCTTAAGAACACGTGCTATTTCCGCTATCGCCTTATTAATGTCCAGGAAGTGGTGTGGCGCGATTCTGCAAGTAACAGCATCAAAAGAGGAGTCGTCGAAGTCGAGCGCCTCAACGTCAGCAACAACGGCATCCGCATTGGTGAGCCCTTTTGCGGCAAATTGCTTGCTTGCCTGCTCGATCATTTCAGGTGACAGATCTGAAGCCGTGACATGCGCAACAAAAGGCGCAATCATGGCTGCAGTGTGACCGGCTCCGGTGGCGACATCGAGAACATGCATGTGGGGCTGAGGATCGAGGTAGGACAGGATAATATGCAAATCCGAGCCCAGAGCGTGTGTCTTGCTGGCAGCATATTTTTCAGCATTGGCGCCAAACTGACGTTTGACGTCATCTTTGGTTGTAGTCATTTTTACCCCCTCAACATATTGAAAGGATAACTTATAGATTGTCCGCTCGATTATTACGATACCCGATAGTATTTAAAGCAAAAACAGAAAAGCGGAGGAGAGCGGCTTGCGCTACTCCCCTCCGTTTCCTGCGGACTTCACTAAACGACTGTCGAGTGACAGTCTAGGCCGCCCGACGGACAACCTAGAACTGCATCAGTCCTGATAGAAGGCCTGACCGCGAGCGGCCATGTCCTTGATCAGCTGGCAAGGCGCGTAGTTGTCACCCGCAACCTTGGACAGCATCTCGAGCTTCTGGTGCACGACCTTGATGCCCACGCTGTCGGCGTACCGCAGCGGGCCACCCAGGAAGGGCGGGAAGCCGGTGCCGAAGATCATGGCGAGATCGAGCGTGCGCGGGTCGGAAACGATGCCCGACTCGAGAACACGCGCCGCCTCGTTGACCATGGCCAGCGCCAGGCGATCCTGAATCTCTCCCTTCTGCTTCTTCACAGGAGCAGCGGTGATCCAGGCCTGCACCTTCGGGTTGATGCCGGCGCGCTTGCCCTCGGCGTAAGCATAGATGCCCTCGCCGCCCTTCTTGCCGACCAGCTTCGCCTCGTCGACCTTCTTGAGGAGGGTCGGAGGATTCAGCCGCTCGCCGAAGGCGCCGTGCAGAACGCGCGCGACGTGACCGGCGACATCCAGCCCGACTTCGTCGAGCAGGGTGAGCGGACCCATCGGCATGCCGAAGGACTGCATCGTCTTCTCGATTTCCTCAGGCGCCACACCCTGCTCGAGCAGCTTCACAGCTTCCAGCAGGTAGGGCGTGAGGATGGCATTGACGATGAAGCCGGCTCGGTCCAGACAGAAGACCGTGGTCTTGCCGAGCTTGAGCGAGAACTCCTGAGCGGCAGCAGCAGCGCCGTCGGAAGTGGTGTCGCCGTAGATGATCTCGACCAGCGGCATCTTGTGCACCGGGTTGAAGAAGTGCACGCCGACTACGAGCTCGGGGTTGCGAGCGGCGGACGCCATCTCGCTGATGGACAGCGACGAAGTGTTCGTCGCGAAGATGAACGGCTTCTTGATCACCTTTTCCAGGTCGGCAAGCACGATCTTCTTCACCTTCATCACTTCGACGACGGCTTCGATGACCATGTCGCAGTCAGCCA
>JAIETE010000274.1 GCA_019745505.1 Candidatus Obscuribacterales bacterium
CGCTCTTCCGATCTGTATCGAGTGAGAGCAGTTTTTTCTCCGCCGCCAGCGCTTCCTTTATCTTCGTCAAAGGTGTTCCTGCCGCAGCCGCGATCTGCTCCAAGCTTGGCTGTTTTCCTTCCTTTTCCCCTAAGTGCTTGATTACTTTTCGCAGCCGGTTCATTTCTTCAGTAACATGTACCGGCAAGCGAACGGTTCTCGATTTGTCAGCCAGTCCTCTTGTGATTGACTGGCGAATCCACCAGGTCGCGTAGGTGGAAAACCTGTAGCCGCGCTCGGGTTGAAACTTTTCTACCGCTCGTATCAGCCCGATGGTTCCTTCCTGTATGAGATCCTGCAGCGCCAAGCCGCGATTTCTATATTTTTTTGCGATGCTGACCACCAGCCGCAGGTTGGAAATGACCAGGATTGAGTGGAATCTTTCTTCTCCTTTCTTGAGAGCCTTGAAATAGGCTAATTCGTCTTTGGCAGTCAGCAGCGGATATCTGCAGATCTCCTTCAGGTATGCTCCCAGAGAGTCGTCGCTGAGCTCTTGCATCGAAATGCAGAAGCGCTCTTCCTCTGAAGGATCTGTTTCAGGCTCGTGATCATCGATGCTTGCCAGAAGCGAAACTGCAGGATCTGTCTTCTTTGTGTCGAATCTTTTATCTCTTGAGACACTTCTTTTCGGGCAATCGTTTTTTTTCATGGTTGAAACTTGCCAAATGCAAGCTGAGCCGGTAAGGAAAGCGGCTCTTACGGTGTTTCTAACGCCTAATTGCACTATAACAATAAGATAGACAATTTGCTTGCTGAGTCCAAAGAGGTAGTTTGCAATCGTCCCCGGGGCTCATGCGTTGGCTCGTAATCTGCGTCAAGATCGCAAACGATAGGCAAATTATCAGAGCATCGATTATGGACAGGAATTTTTCTCGAGACACATATTGGAATCAGGAAGTAATAATCGACAATCGGCTGAAGGGAATATTGAGTATTCCCAAGACCGCGCAAGGAATCGTGCTTTTCGTTCATGGCTCCGGCAGCAGCCGGCTTAGTCCGAGAAACCGCATGGTGGCCGACGCTTTGAACCGCGCGGGCCTGGCGACTCTGCTTTTCGATCTTTTGACGGCAGAAGAAGAGCGTGTCGATAATTGTACGGCTCAATTGCGTTTTGATATCGAATTTCTAGCTGCGCGTGTTTGCCAGGTTACCGACTGGATACTCAGCAGCAAAACGACGGAAGACTTGCCGATAGGTTATTTCGGTGCCAGTACCGGTGCCGCTGCTGCCCTCGTCAGTGCCGCTGGCATGCCTGATAGCATAGGTGCCATCGTATCGCGAGGCGGTCGGCCTGATCTGGCCGGCAACAGCCTGACAATGATCGAGGCTCCCACTTTGTTTATCGTAGGTGAGAGAGATTATGAAGTAATCGAGTTGAATGAACAGGCTTTTAGTTGCTTGCCTGAGTCCACGCCCAAATCAATGGCGATTGTTCCAAGAGCGACTCACCTTTTCGAAGAGCCCGGAGCACTGGAGAGTGTTTGTGATTTGGCTTGTAATTGGTTCGTCAATTATTTGAAGCGGGCGGTGAATGCAGCATGAGCATTGCTCTCATCCCTCTATTAGTTTGTGACGCTTTCGCAAAGAGGTATGGTGCTGGTCGGACGAGAGAGGATTTCGCTGATATTCGTGTCTGCATAGTATTTTTCAAGCATGGCCGTGGCATCATCAATTCTCTTGTGCAATGCACATAGATTTGTCCCGTGCGATTCCAATGTCAATGGACAGCTATGTATGCGCCGGATCGGATCTACCGCCTCCAGTATCTCCAGTGCGGTTATCTCCGTAGGCGGCTTTGTCAGTGCAAACCCCCCCGCCACAGTCACGCTGTGACTGGACTAAGTTGCCTCGTACCAGTGCCTGCATTATTTTAGAAAGATATGCAGGCGGAAACTTTGTAGCAGCTGCGATTTGTTTTGTTGTGAAAGCAGAGCTCGAGTTCATCGACAGAAAAACAATTTCTCTAAGTGCATATTCTGCTGTTTGAGAAATCAACGTCGTATCCTCTTGTTCTCTATGACATTGTCTGGACCGCGGATTGTGAATCACTCTTGGTAGAGTTGTATAACTGCAGCGCACGCGGGAAAAGAATATTGTTTTCTTTGTGCACGTGTTGATGCATATCGCTTTCTAACTGAGCCAGCGAGTGCAGTAATAGTTTGTATGAATTGCATGCATCGGATGGCGGTGTAAACGAGTTGGTCAGATTGCGCATTCTTAAGAGATCTGAGCCCGCTTCGTCATGCTCTCTTATCATTACGTCAATAGGACGCTCTAGTCCGGTAACGCCTCCAGAGTGTGTCTCCTTTCGCGCTTCTATGGCACAAATGCTGGGAAAGAGGATCAGCTCTTCCTTTTGCATATGCATCTCTTGTTCTTCTTTGAAGCGTGCAAACAGATCTTGCACCTCGAGCATTTCAGGGTGTTTTCTGCCGTGCATTCTGGCGACTTTCTCGCTGAGGGCTTGAATTCTGCTCAGTTCCAGTCTGAGAGGATTATGGTATGAAGCCAAAATGTGTTGCGTAAGTTCTTTCAGGCTTGCTTGCGTCCAATCCCGTTCGCCATTCGAGTTGACTCGGGCGGCAACTTCCAACTTCCAGCGAAACTCGTCAAAGTCGAGCCCTTTCTTTTCGCATGCTTCTGCAAGAGTTGTTTTGCCGCCGCAGCAATAATCAATTCCGAATTCTTCGAGCAGACATGAGCATCCCGGGTGCATCGCGACTATATCACCGAGCGAGGTCTCGCCCGTGATGGAAGCTGCGCTCGCGACAGCATTTGTTCGCAGCGATTCATGTGCGACGCAGTTCTTTTCAATGACGGTCAGCCCGACACAAGTGCAGGTCTGGAACATCTCTTTATTCGCGCCGCACTCCGGGCATTTCCACTCATCCGGCAGAGTCGCGAATGTCGTTGCAGGAGCAATATTTTGCCTGGGCTCGCCCAGTCGTTCATCGTAAACGTAATTGCACAGTGTGCAAATTGCCTTGGCATTTGACATAAATACCCCCCGTAATCCCCCATTTTTCGGATGTCTGTATCCAGATTATCTCTTTGCAGAAGCTCAGCTATCGTTCGGAGGTATGATCTCTGAGCGGTTAGGGCTGAATATTCGCCTGCTCGACAACCCCTAGGCTTGTTGAGATATGTACGAGAACGCTTATGTTTTGGCGCTTGCTATTTCTTGCTCGGATGATTCGGTAAGGTCAGCAAGTATGCTTGTATATCTTCCAATTCGGCTTTCGCAAGTCCTTTTGCTTGCTTTCTCATCACGCTGGAAGCAACACTTCCACTCAGTATCTCTTCTAGATCCTTTTCGCTTACGCGTGAGCCTAGTCCGGCAAGATCAGGACCAAATCTATCTTTTGATCCATCCAGAGAATGGCAGGCCGCACAACCCAATCCGAAGAACAACTCCTTACCTCTACTTGATGCTTGATTTGGTTCGTTCGGTTTCCAGTCTTTTGAAACAGTGCGATTGGATTTTTTCAATTGGTGATGGGTAATGGAAAAACCTTTTTTGGGCTCGGCCAATGTCAGCAAATAATCGCTTATCTGCTCTGCCTCTCGGCTTGTTAGCCCGGGATGCGGCATGATGTTGCTTCGCTCTTTCAGTATCGTGGGAAAAGATTTATAGGCGCGATCCGGATCGCTCAGGTGCGCAGTCAGCCATGTCTTTCCTCTGTAGGCGCCTATACCGTCCAGAGCCGGTCCCAGTTCTCCACCAATTCCTGCGATCGCATGACATTGGACACAATTCAATTGCAGGTAAAGCAAGTGACCGTTGCGGCTGCTTTTGCTCTCCTTTCTGGCTTTATAGCCGCTGGCTGGGAAATAGTAGCGTTTTAGAGTTCCGGCACATTCATCCTTTTGAGACGTATTACCGTCTGCCGGCTTGACCAAATTTGGAAAACCCGGAACAGCAAGAGCAGTGCCTGAAAAAATGGGTAATAAGACGGCAAACAGGAGCGGCAGTCTCGAATTCTTTACCAGACCGCTGAGCTTTCGCCTATTCGACAATTTGCACGATTCAGCCATTTATTGAAGATCTCGTCAGAAACACTCACATCGAAATTATGGTCTCTTAGCCTTTTCTCGTTTGTCCAGTCGAAATTGAAATCTGCGGCGAATTCTTTCTGCCAGTCAGTTCCGTAAATCGATGCGACTGAAATCCCAAATGAGTGTTCGTTCGAGATGAAGAAAATATGAGCTCCTTCGATCACGAAGGGTTCTATCTTCATCTTGCCAGTGACAATCATGCGGGTTGTCCATTTTTCGCCAATCACAAGAAGATGCCCACCCTTCGAGTGTACATCTTGAATCATACGAGTTTCAATGTGCCTTGGCTGTCGCCGATTTGGAATTAACTTGCCAGGATTTTCCTGACAAGGTCGCCAATTTCCCATGGAACAATATTACAGGACCTTATAAGTCATCAAGCCAGTCCCTGGCAACGGCATATCGAACAATCTCGGTTCTCGACTCCAGTCCTAGTTTTTCCATTGCTCGTTGTTTGTATGTTTCGATTGATTTGCGCCCGATATTCAGGTGTTCGGCTATTTCCTTCCCGCTGTACCCCTGTGCCGTCAGCTTTAGGACCACTTCTTCTCTCTCGCTCAATTCTGCTTTTGTGCTGTCCGTGCGTTTCTCAGTGTGTTTCTTTCTAAGTGGGGCTGCCAGCTTTTCGGCTAACATCGGATCTATGTATGTACCGCCTTTAGCGACACTGCGGATCGCATGTATTAGTTCGTCGGTCGTGGCCCTCTTTACCAGATAACCGGAAACTCCAGCCGCCAACATCTGTCTTAGATATGTAGTCGAGTCATGTATGGTGAGAATCAGAGTTTTGCACTTTGGGCTGAGCGGCTTCAGTTGGGAAGCCACTTTTACTCCATTCGCCCCGGGCATTGATATGTCCAGAACAATAACATCGGGATGTAATTTCTTGCATTGAGTAACGGCAGTAAGACCGTCATCTGCGTCGCCAATCACAGTCAGGTCGGGCTGCTCATTTAAAAGAGCCTTGATCCCCTCTCGGACGCAAACGTGATCATCGGCTAGAAAGACCCTGATTTTTGTAGTCATCGCTCTGCCTTGCACGCCATTCTAAATTTGGATCGTTAGTTATTGACTCTAAGTCGAAGCTTGTATCGGTTGCCTCGACTAATAGGACTAATTCATTCCGGTGCACTTTCAAGATTACATCAACATGATATGTGGACATGCGCATCCCGGTTAGATGCCGGCAAAGAAAATCTGCTTCGCGCTCATACTTTTTGATGATGCACTTCTGTGTGGAAGTTGTACACTAAGAGTGTAAGAAGAAGGTCGAAAACAAAGACAGGGCATAGCAAGTCAGAGTTATGTGAGGCATTCTCGAATAAAAACAAGTTAGACAGCTCTCAAAGCGGTGGTGCCAAGAAAAGCTCTCTATGAGCAGGCCAATTCTTGAAGGACACCACCGCTTGTGAGATAACGAAGAGCAGAAAGGCAGGCTTTAAGCCTGCCTTCTCTGTCTTTTTTGCCGACTGTTTTGCGCAGCATTTTCAAAATCGAGAAATAGCAAGGTGGTCTGAATAGCATGAGCTCAAAGCACAAATTAGAAGCGAAAGTGTGACCGGCGTGAGTTTGGTCAGACCATTGCTTTTGGCTGGTCGCTGTTGTTCCTGATTCTTACATGAATGTCGCCGCTCGTTATCACACCAATGAAAAGCATTATCAAGCCGCCCACAATGGCGGGCATCCAACTGTTGAATAAGAGCACTGAAGGCATTAGCTCCGCGACCATTCTCAATGCCAAGGCCGGTATGAGCCAGAATCCAAATAGCCATACGGGGATGAGAAAGAACAGCGCCATGCCGAGCGTTGTGATAGTGAGAAGAGTACTGATGGCGACGGCGAAAAACTCAATAACCCAGCCTGCAACAGCGAATAAGACCCCGGCTAGGAGGGCGTGGCCGAAATTTCCATGGAAAGCTGCTCCTGGAATTAAAGGAACGAGAAAGTAGAAAGCACCTGCTGAGAGTAGGAGGCGAAATAAATGGCGTTGCATGACTAGATCCTCTTGTTCTTCTTTAGGCGCAAGTTGTTTGATCGAATGTGGTGGCATTACCTAATTGCTTGGACAGATCGCCGTTGTTATGAGCGCTCTCACATCGATGCACATCACATGATGTTTCTACATTCGCGTAAAAGTCGTTGCAATATTCGAGGTCATGATGTGTGTGACACTTGCTTCCGGAGCCTGGGCCGCTGTGCGCTGAATCTTCAGAAGTTTTGCAATCCAGTTGTTTTTTCTTGTTCAAAAATGCTTTTGTCAATCTGGTTTGCGCACTTTCCAACTCTCTCCAGACTTTCGCTTCATTTTCTAGAAGACGTGCTACGCCATATCTCAGCTTTTGTCGTCCTGCTTTACTGGCAAGCATGAAAAACAATGAGCATCCGATTACGCTGAAAGCTGTCTTCAGTATCACTTTGTACATGATGGCTCCGCCTAACATTCGTCCATGCTGCTATTAGACCGCGCCCAAAAGGAGTTCATATCGTCCGAAAGACCCATAGTCTTGACCCCGAATACTCACAATGCGACAGTAAATAATTCAATAGTCCTGCCGAAGGATAAGTTTTTCCTGCGAATTTGTCATGTTTATGCTGTGACTTGCCCAGGTGAAGGTCATGATAGTAGACAAGAAACTTCCGCTCAGCAACGACCAAATAGCCGAAAAATTGAGCAGTATCGGCGCTTTACTGGAAGAAAGAAGCGAAAATCTCTTCCGCGTTAGAGCCTACAGGAAGGCTGCTGCGGTCCTGAAAAAGAATGCCCGGCAAGTCTCTGAGATTCTCGCCACAGAAGGTCTCGACGGACTGATGAATTTAGAAGGGGTTGGCGTGTCGTTAGCGCATGTTATTGAAAAGATTGCCTCTGATGGACATGTCTTGATTCTGGATCGCTTGCTGAGCGAAACAAAGCCCGAGCAGAACCTGGGCTCGGTTCCTGGAATCGGTAAGAAACTGGCGGAAGAATTGCATAGTAAATTGGGAATTGAGAATTTGCACGACTTAGAAGTTGCTGCTTACGATGGTCGTCTTGCTGCAATGCCCGGGATTGGCAAAAAGAGACTTTGCGCAATCAGAGACTGTTTGTCGGGAAGATTTCACAGGCTTCCTGTTATTGAGCCGTCCAAACCAAGAGAGGGTCTTCTTGCTCTTCCCACAATCGGTGTTGCAGAAATTCTCGATATCGACGAAGAATACAGTCTCCGCGTTAAGAAACATACTTTGCCGCTGATTGCACCCAAGAAATTCAATCCTACAAAAAGTCCATGGCTACCAATTCTGCACACTGTTCATAATGGCAGACATTACACAGCAATGTATTCAAATACTGCCAGAGCAAATGAGCTTGGAACACAAAAGGATTGGGTGGTTATTTTCTTAGATGGCAGCAGTCAGCAGTGGACTGTAGTTACAGCACATTATGGACAACTGGCTGGAAAGAGAGTTGTTCGAGGTCATGAGAGGGAATGTGCCGACTACTATTCGAGTTATGCCGAAAATCGTTGACGGCGACACGATTGATCTTCTTGAGCCTCACATCGAAGTGGCATTAAGCCGGCTCAGAGGAGAAATTCTGCTGAACTTGGTGCTTGTCTGCGTCTACATTGCTTAGTGCTCTCGACAAGTCCGCGATAATGTCCCGCCAGTCTTCCAGCCCCAGCGAAAGGCGAATTCCTCCGGGAGAAATTCCGATGGAAGATTTGAGCTCGTCCGGGAGTGAGGCATGCGTCATTGAATAAGGCGCTTCGATTAAGGTCCGGATCTGCCCCAAACTGACCGCCAATGTCAGACATCTGGAATGTTTCGCCACATCGTCGATTAACATTTCTGCTGCAATCTGGGCTTCCTCGTTGTTTCCCTTCAAGACAAAGTAAACAACTGAACCTGGTGCAAATTTGTTGTCATAACTGAACATTTGTCTTTTGGCTAAATCACGCTGCGGAAAAGATTTCAATCCGGGATATATGACCTTTTCAATCATTGGATGCGATTCTAGAAAGCTCGCTACTTCCATTGCCGATTTTTGCTGGTTTACCATGCGTGTTGCCAGAGTCGGTAAACCATAGACAAGTATGGGCCATGCGCTTTTGGGAGATAGAACTCCGCCAAAGTCTTTTCGATACATGAGCAAATCTCTTTGATACTTTGCTGCAGCGACCACTGCGCCACCCATATCGGTTCCGAAACCGCCAATATTCTTGGTCAGGCTGTGAACCACTAGATCTGCTCCCAGTGCAAGAGGCCTTTGACAGAAAGGGGTCGCGAAGGTGTTGTCGACAATCAACAAAATTTCGTGCCCTGAAGGACGAGTTGCATTTACTTCGACAATCGATTGTTTTATCGCCGCGATATCCAATAGATCCAGAGTCGGATTGACCGGAGTTTCAAGGTAAACCACTCGTGTCTTACCAGTCAGAGATGTCCAAAGAGCGCCTTGATCTTTTAAGTCCACGAAAGTGGTGGTGATTCCCTGTCTGGGAAGCCAGTTTGCCAGCAAGCTGTAGGTGCAGCCGTACAGAGTATGATGCGCAACAATCTCGTCGCCTTGCTTTGTTGTTACACCGAGCGCGGCGCTGATTGCCGCCATACCTGTGGCAAAACAGATGGCAAAATCTCCACCTTCGGCGCAAGCCAATTTTTCTTCCAGCATGCCCCGAGCCGGTTCGTCGAGCCGGTCATATATTAGTATCGGCTCGCTCTGGGTGTCTTCTGTGTCTGCAAAGTGAGCAAAACCCTCTGCACCTCGATGCACGTTCTCCAGCCGGTAGGCACAAGATGCCGACATGGGCGGCACGATGTGATGATTGTAGTCCCAGTGCTTGCTACCATAGTTTCCTTCAATCATTCGAGTTCGCATGTTGTATTTACTTGCGTTCTGGTGATCTTTCTCTTCCATCGTATGCATCCTGCTTGATGTGAAGGATTTGTCTTTGCACACGCTGCAAACGGGATCTATGGGGATGCCGGCAACGCAGATGCGAAAGCCTAGTCCAGGGGCGGCAAACGTGTGGAGACGTTTGTGCGTAATCGTGATTATTACAAGGCTTTTTAATATGTTCGCAGGACCGGTGCTGCCCGCGGTAGAAGCCATCCCTGGCAACTCTCTCTGGAGAACCTGCGTCTTTAAGACCAGTCTATGCCTTCGACGAAGCTTCTCCATCGTTTTTGGGGATGAGTCACCGACCCATCCTGTAGATTGATTGAAAGAACAGCAAAAGCGCTATTTTGGACTAGCCCAGCTCCTCTTGGCTCTTTTCGTATTCCAGAATGTCGTCTTGCCTAACCCGAATGATGCAGAATGAACACGCTAATGCATCACCGAATAGCCTATCTGATGCGGCTAAAACAACATGCATAGATGTTTCTACCTCAATCGCTGCAATAGCTGATTACTGTTTTTATGTTTGCCCCGTAACAGGCAAACTCGTCCAGTTTGCCTGTTCGTCTTGAGAGAAAAGTACGGATGTTTCGATGTAGCACTTAGCCGCACCGGTGGGGCATTCTTCGATACATTTACCGCACTCGTTGCATCTTTCTGCATCTATGCAAAAGCGCCCCGCCACGGACATTATTGCCGAAGCAGGGCAGGCCATTTCGCAAGCGGAGCAGCTAATGCAGGTGGTCGGATCGGTAACGTGTTGAAGCATTCTCTATTGCTACCTTGCAGAGACGGTTTCCTTGCCGGCTTCTTTCGAGGCGGCGTAGCCAAACTGCATGTCGTAATTCGGGACGACGTTGTCCGGAATTTCCAAGCCTAGTTCTTTCAGTCGGCTGGAAACAATTTCCATGTACTCTTCCTGCAATTGCTGAGATGTCTTCAGTTTCAATCCATACTCAAAATATCTGGCAAAGTGTTTGCTGTCGTCTGCCGGTCTTCCGGAGAAACCCAGTCCCATAGCCATGAATTTAGGCAGCGCCGCTTGCAATTTTTCTCTTCCGGCTTCTCCGTCAAATTCGATTACACGTTTGGAGGCCCAGACGCCGAATGCTAAATGCCCTTTTTCTTCCTGCCAGATGCGCTCGCTGACTTTTCTCCAGGGCAGGTAGCTGGAGTCTTTGTACTGCCCAAGAAATGCTACGGCTGCTGGAGTGACGACAGTCGAGAACATTGCGACATCGCTCCAGTCGCTGAAGAAAGTCGACCAATTCTCTTTACGAAATCCGTTGATCACTCTTACGATCTTTGGGTCCGGATTGTCCGGATTGCTCACCAAATGCTGCACTCGAGCATTTACGTCAATTCCAAGCGGTTCTAATATCTGCCAGCAATACCATCCGTGACCCATCTCTTCCATCACCTTTTTGGCCAGGCGATATGCTTCTTCCGGTCGGGTGGCAAAGCGCATGTTTTCAGCCACTCTTTGACCACCGGCAAACTCGGAGTCAGCCTGAAATGAGAGTAAATCTATAAGAGCGCTTTTGTACTCGGGCGGCAGAGCGTCGTTTTGATCGTAGGTCTTCATATGGGAATCTCCAGAATACAAACAGATTTTCGTATTTGGGCAGAATGACGATATCGTTCCACAGAATGGGTACACAGGGAGCCTCATAGTCCTGAAGGATGATCCCTGTGGTGAATGTAATTGGAGCTTTCTGTCTTCTATTCGTTCCGCAGGACTTATAAAATCCCGTGATTGCTTGAGTCTTTGGCTCTTTCCATCTTTCTTGCTTTGATTGCGTCGAATTCGCTCTGCGAGTCTTCCATCTCTTTGAAGATATTGATTGCTTCCTCAACTTTTGGGTGTTCCAGACCTCTATTGATAGAAACAATCTGCATTGCCTGGGGATATAGCTCGGCAGCTTCTTCATATCTTGCCTGTTCGGCAAGCAGGAAGACTTTTACAAGCAAGACATCGCCATATATCGTGCTGTTTTTTCCCAGCGTGTCGCTGCAAAGAATGAATTGGATGGCCTCATTCAGATAACGTTCCGATTCGGCGAGCCTGCCGGCCTGTTCTGCTAGAACGGCGTGGTGTTTCAACAGTTTGGCGATCAGCTCATCCGGCGCATTGGACCCTGGGGTAGAAACCAGTTTTAATGCTGCTTTTGCGTATTGGAGTGACTCTTCGCTTCTGCCGTTTCTCCAGCAAAGCAGGCTGAGTTGGTGATAGTCTTCGGCTCGATCGGCGAGGGCTGATGAGTTCATCTCGTCTAATTGCAAAGCCTCCAGAATCATTGGTTCGGCTTCGGTGTAGAGCCCCTGAGCTGCCAGTGATTTGGCCAGCCCGGTCAAAATTCTTGCTCGGTAAGCAGCGGCAAAATCGCCGGATTCCAGCATTTGCAAGGCCAGTTTGAAATGGCGACTGGCCTGCGTGTAATAGCCAGCCTCGTAAGCAAGCCGCCCTACAGCCATTCTTGTCTCCAGTCGAAGGAGTTTTGGGTCTTTCATGGTTCGTATCTCAAACTGATGCATGTTTTGCCATCGTATATGGTTTCAGACGTCGCAAATCAAAACGACAGCGTCCACATAAATTACTCTTAGAGAGCTTTTCTTGGCGCTGTCGCTTTGAGTGCGTTTCTTTTGAATTGAAGGATTTTCTGTCCTTTGCTTTCTATTGTACTGCCGGCCAGACGGATTCCATCAGCACAAAGAATGACATAGCAACTCAAGCACCTTCTGTCTTCTTCAATGTCTTGCAATACTCGTACAGCTTCTTGACCAACTTTTTGTCAGTGACGATCGATTTGTAATAAGGCATGTGTCCAGGCGGATCTTCCAAATATTTTTGGAATGTGGCAATACTTTTGAGCACCTTGGAGCCAGCCAGAGGTTTTGAAGGTTTGGCGGTATTGCCTCCGGCAACATGGCAGGTCGAGCAATACTGCTTATAAATATCTGCTCCTGATCGCTTGCTTGCGCTTTCTTCGCCGTAACAGTGCGGCGCCAAACCTACCAGAACTGCCATCAGTGATGTCACTGCAATCGTCCCTTCGGCAATGGATTTAAATTTCTCTTTCATTGAAGCACCCGAAATCGGCATTACTCAGGAGAGATCCCTCAATATATGTACCATCGACCTGAAGAAATCTCTCTCCTGAATGCATATTATTCGTGTACTTTTCAGATTAGTCTATGTATTCGGCTTCTGACTCTTCCTTCTGGAGAATTTCATTGCGCAGCTCGTCCAGCGAATCAGTCGCGAATTTGCGCTGTTCTGCTATGACTGTCTTGAGTTCCTGATAGTGTTTCATCCAAAAATCATCATTGTCTTGATTTGTGCAAGTATTACGCTGAGAGCGCTGCCAGGCGTGTTCGACTTCCAAAAGTGAGTCTATGAATTCATCATGGTGGGTCAATTCTTTAGGCGTGAGACTTATCTTCTTTTCTAATTTCGTTTCAAAATGGGCAGGACTTCCCTCTTTGTGAGAGGAATTCCAGAATGTCAGTCCCGGCGCCTCTGCCTTATGGTTATGTTCGAGCAATTTTGTTTTAGTTTTCAAATTGTCGAGCAAGTCTCCACAGCGCTGGCAGGCGCACTCTCTAGCTTTGTCAATCCTCAGATTTACCAATCTGGGCAATTGTCCTGCATCGAGAACTCTCTTCTCTTCGCGGACTGTTCTTTCCCCTTCTTCTTGGGTTTCCTCGTCTTTTATAGAAAAACCAAACATCGCTCGAACCTCCCACGAAATGTAACCCTTTCCTAATATCGCTGAATGGAAAAGAGTCCATATCATCCACTTTCGTGATTTTTACTTACCGCCTGGAAAGTCTTGTTGCGTATGGCTCAATCTAGTGGTCCCACTCGAAAGTGGTACGCAAAAGAGGCTCATAGCCTGAATGGGCTACGCCTTTGCGCTCGCCCTAAGGATGGTGCGGATTAGCCAATTAGCTTCAAATGCGGTTCTTTGATCTTTGGAAAGAGCGAATCCAAATCTTCTTTCGATAGTGTCTCGTTGATAACCAGCAATTCTGCGCCTGTGGTCAGACTGACTTTGTATTTTTCCAGGATTGCTGCAGCCTTCTTCTCGGCTTCTTGAATCAATGCTTTTATTGCATGATCAATCTCTTTCAACGTTTCTTCGCTGAGGTTAGCCTGCGAGTTGTAGTGTTGCGGTGCGTCCAGCATGGTGTTTGTTACCGCTTCATAGGTTACCGGACCCAATGACTCGACCATACCGTATCTTGTCACCATGCTGCGCGCTATGTCCGTCGCTTTGCTGAGGTCGTCGGCAGCACCTGTGGATAATTCGTGAAACATCAGTGTTTCGGCGGCCCTGCCGCCAAGCAAGACTGCGAGCTTATTTTCCAACTCCGCCTTGGAAATCAGATACTTGTCTTCGGTTGGTCTTTGCATTGTATAGCCGAGAGCACCAATTCCTCTGGGGATGATAGAGATTTTTTGCACCGGATCGGTCCCCGGCAACGCCATCGCGACCAGTGCGTGTCCCATCTCATGATGCGCCACAATATTTCTTTCTTTGACGCTTAGTATGCGGCTTTTCTTTTCCAGACCGGCGACTATTCGCTCTACAGCCTGATTGAAGTCATCCTCGATTACCGATTGCGCAGAACGACGAGTAGCTAATATCACCGCCTCGTTGACCAGATTGGCCAGATCGGCTCCGGTAAATCCAGGAGTCATGGCGGCAATGTGTTCAACATTTACGCTTTCATCAATCTTCTTGTCCTTGAAGTGGACCTTCAGTATTTGTATACGTCCCAATTTATCCGGGCGATCTACGAGAACATGTCTGTCGAAACGTCCGGCACGCAAGAGCGCTTGATCGAGGATTTCAGGGCGATTGGTCGCAGCGAGCAAAACCACACCCTGGCGAGGATCAAAACCATCCATCTCAACAAGCAATTGATTGAGGGTCTGCTCTTTCTCGTCATGTCCTCCTAACATAGGATTCAACCCTCGAGCGCGGCCGAGGGCATCGAGTTCGTCGATAAAAACTATGCAAGGAGTGTTCTTTTGAGCTTCGTGGAAAAGATCCCGCACTCTTGCCGCGCCGACACCTACAAACATTTCGACAAATTCCGATCCGCTGATCGAGAAGAATGGAACGCAAGCTTCACCGGCTACCGCCCTGGCCAGGAGTGTCTTACCTGTGCCCGGCGGTCCCACCAGCAAAATACCCTTTGGCAGGTGTCCACCCAGACGAGTAAAACTCTCCGGTTGTTTCAGAAAGCCAACCACTTCTTTCAATTCTTCTTTGGCTTCGTCTACACCGGCGACATCCTGGAACGTCACTTTGACCTTGTCTTCCATGTAGACTTTTGCTTTGTTCTTCTCGATCGACATGAGCCCTGGCTGCATGCCGCCCTGAGCGGTCACTCGATTGATCATCATCGACCAGAGCGCGAAGAATATTATCGCCGGCAGCAAGAAAGAGGAGAGGTCCCAGAATCCTTCTCTTTTGGCGCCCGAGAACTTTGTACTGGTTCGTGCAAGTCTCTTCACGAGATCAGGATCGTCGATTCTGTATGCTTTGAAGACTTTGAATTTTTCTTTTGGCGCTCTTCCTTCGAGCTCATTCTCATAGACGGTCACTTCGTCAAAGCGACCATCTTTCACATACTGGATAAATGTGCTGTAGGGAATTCTTTCGATCCTCGACGCGTTGAGCATCGGAATAATCAGCAGCGATAGCCAAAATGCTGCAATCAGCACCCAGAGAAGAATTTCTGCTTGCGAATCCTTCTTGTTTTTGCTCTTATCTGTGTTTTTATCTTTTTCGGCGGTCATTTTCCAAATGCATTCATAGAGACTCGTTCTATCTTTACGCCATTATGCGTATGTTGTCATCTCTTCTGGAATGTCGCTTTCGTCTAGATCGATATCGAGAACATCTGTTTCCGGAATTCTAACTATGGTGAAAGAACACTGTGCGTGCGAGGCAATGTAGAAAGAAACACTGCCTAGAATCAGCCTTTCTATTCCGGTCCGCCCGTGCGAACCCATGACGATCATGGAAGGGCACCACTTCTCAGCAAAGGAAAGAATTTCAGCAGCAGGTGCACCGACAAGCACCTCGTATGTGACGATAAGGTCTGGGCGCCTTTTCATCAAGCGAGTTTGAATTCTAGAGAGCACTCGCCCGAAATGGAGTCTTTCATTTTGGAAAAGAGTTTCTCTTTCTTCATCTGTCCTGCCTGGTTGTCGCTGCATCGGCGCCACGACGCTGATCAGTTTTATTTCTGTGTCTTCGGGCCAATTGTGCTTCTGCGTGAATCGGCTCAGAGCCTCGCCGAACAATTCGTCCGAGATAGGTAGAAGAACTTTCACTGCTGGCTACTCCGCTGCTGACCGCTACTTACTCGAATCTACTTTGTCGTGTCGGTGGTCGTATCGTCCGTTGGAATGGTGCTTCGCTGGCCTGCAGTCGCTCCACTGCAAGGTCAGCGCGAAATTGCTGAAGGAATCGATAGTAATGATGGCGAAGATGATAGTCAATCCCGCCATCTCGCCGGTGAAGGCGGAGGTGAGCCCGGCGCTCAATAAGATGCTGTCGGGCTTACTCCTCAGTTAGTCCGCCTGAGGCGGTGGGTCCGGGACTGTCCAGCAAATGCCGCGCCCCACTCGGACCCTCAAGAGGCTTTCGGCAGAGCGAAAGCATTATCCTCTTGTCCTGCTTCTTCCGGTCTTTCTTCTTCCGTGCATTGCCATGCTGTTTCGCTGTCTTCTTCGTCTTCCACCAGCTCGGCACCTTCTTCGAGTCTTCCGTTGAAAACAACGTCGAAAATTCCGAAGAGGAGCATGCCTGCATTGGCTCCGACCACAGCACCGGCACTGACGGCACCGGCCAGAGCCGCTTGCGACATGGCCTGCATCAGCCATACTGCTGTGAGATAGCCACCGATTGCGGTGCCGGCGATAACTGAGATAATAAATCCTTTAAAAACGGGTTTTTCGATTGCGGTCGCAAATTCTTGTTTGAATGCTTCACTCTTCCCGTTCATATGTAGTTGAGCAAACATGATCGATACTCCTCGATTTTCCTTAGCACGCGCGTCCACTGATTCTTTTCGAACGCGCCTCGGCTACGCTCTCATGGTCCCACCGCCACTGGGCGCGCCCATCGTTCCGAAGGTTGAACGCTGTTCTTAGCCCCTCTGCAGTTGCTGAGATGGGCACAGGAGTGGAGTTTTGGGGCGCAGGTATTACGGCAATAGTCCTTTGGTATGAGTGCCTGAATTCGCATTGCTTTTGCCGACCGTAGCCCTAAGGATGATATCTATTGGACAGATTCCTCCAATACTAGTTTGGTATGCTCTGCGAGGTTTGCTATGCCGAACGGACTTGCCGACAAATTCGAACAGTTAGATGTTCCTAGTACGGTTTCCATGCCAGATAAGCTATTTCTTCTCAGTATCGATCGCGCTTCTCTGCTGCCGGCAGAAGAAGTGGTCGAAAGTCTAAAATCGGACGCCAGTCTCGGTTTGGACCCAGCCGAAGCTGCAAAGCGCTTGGCGCGATTCGGACCGAACGAGTTGGGCAAGAAAGCTCAAATCAATCCCTTTCGTCTTTTCATCAACCAGTTTCTGTCGACTGTGGTGGCTCTGCTTTTGGTGGCGGCGGGCGTTTCCGCCTTCAGTGGTGAGCACTTTCAATCCGCCGGCATTGCCCTGGCTGTCTTGATCAATGCTATTGTCGGTTTCATTACCGAATACAAGGCGCAGGTTTCGCTGGCTGCCCTGGAAGTACTCTCCGGACCTGTGGCCCGTGTGCGCAGAGGCGGTCGTGATTTTGAAATTCCGGTTCCGGAGATTGTTCCTGGCGACATCATTATTATCGAAGAAGGTTCGCGAGTTCCGGCAGACGTAAGACTGGTGAATGCCGCGGCTCTTAGCTTCGATGAATCGATGCTTTCGGGTGAGTCGATTCCGGTCTATAAATCCAGCGAGATGGGCGATTCGTCAGAGCAGATTACCGTGGCTTTCCAGGGTACTCTGGTCTTGAAAGGCAGAGCAAAAGGAGTTGTTGTAGCAACAGGCGCGAACACCAAGCTGGGGCAATTGGGTCATTCGCTCACGGAAATCAAAGCAAAAACAACACCTCTGCAAGATGATCTGGAAACACTTGGGCGGCAGCTGAGCATATTTACCGTCATAGTTTGTGCGGCGCTATTCTGCCTCGGGCTTCTGCACGGCGAGAAATTCTGGGAAATGGTTCAGGTGTCCATCGCCCTTGCCGTGGCGGCAATTCCTGAAGGTCTGCCGGTTGTCGCCACTCTTGCTCTGGCCTCCGGCACCAATCGAATGGTCAAGCTCGGTGCATTGATTAGAAAGCTCAGTGCAGTAGAAACGCTGGGATGCACAGAGATTATCTGCACTGATAAAACAGGAACACTGACTCAAAACCAGATGACTGTCACGGACATAGCGCTGGATGGAAGGCATCTGCAAGTATCCGGGCTTGGCTATACGCCAGAGGGCGAGTTTAGTGAGAACGATTGCGTTGTCGTACAGGAGGAACGTTCTTTCCTCAAGCCGCTGCTGACGGCTGCAGTGCTCTGCAATGATGCCAAACTGGAAAAGCATGAAGATTCTCAGTGGCATATTCACGGAGATCCTACCGAAGGAGCACTTCTGACTGTCGGGCTGAAGGCCGGCATCGATCAGAAAGTTACAAAGGAAGAACTTCCCAGGCATAAAGAGTTTCCTTTCGAGCTCAGTCGCAAGCGGATGACAACTATCCACCAGTCGCAAGGCGGCGATTTTCTGGCCTATACGAAGGGGGCGCCGGAAACAGTCCTGGCGTTGTGCAATAACTACCTGAGCGCTGACGGACCTGTGCCCCTCGAGGATAGTCGCCGCGATTGGTTCATTGCAAAGAACCTTGAAATGGCAAGCAGAGGCTTGCGAGTGCTTGGTGTGGCGGCTCGCGATCTGAGCGGCCGAAAAATTGCCGCGCATACCGATGCAGAATCCGACATGACTTTCCTGGGTCTCATAGGTATGTCAGACCGACCCAAAGAAGGCGTCTTGGAAGCAATAGAAGAATGCAAGCGAGCCGGTATCAAAGTGCTCATGCTGACAGGCGATCAACCAGCGACGGCACTTTCGATTGCACGTGATTTGAATATTTTGAACGAGAAGGAAGGAGGCTTGAGCAAACCGGGAGAACCAGCTTCTCCGGAATCTCAGGTTATGGTCGGTCGCGATCTGGCCTGCCTGGATGCAAATGAGATTGGTGAGCGTTTGACTCACTGTTCTGTTCTTGCAAGAGTTCAACCTGAAGCAAAACTGTCCATTGTGCGCGCATTGCAAGCCGCCGGAAAAGTTGTTGCGATGACGGGTGACGGCATAAATGATGCGCCGGCTCTGCAGCAGTCGGACATCGGTGTCGCCATGGGGCAATCAGGCACCTCGCTGGCGAGAGAAGCGTCGGACATGGTCATAACCGACGATAATTTCCCGACCATTGTTCATGCAATTGAGCAGGGGCGAGTAATCTACACGAATATCTCTTGTGCTGTTGCGTATTTATTGACTGCCAGCCTCGCTTCTGTGCTGACTGTAGCGGCGGCAGTAATTTTTGATACCGGTCTTCCCCTTTCGCCTCTTCAGCTCTTGTGGCTGAATCTAATAATGCACATATTTCCTGGTTTGGGGCTTGTCTTGCAGAAGGCGCGCCCAGGCATCATGCGTGAAGCTCCGCGGGGAAGAAAGCAGTTTCTCCTTGGTAAGAAAGACTATCTGCATATAGTCTTGCGTGGCGCGATCGTTTCGGTTGTGACTATCCTTGCCGCTGAGAATGCCCGCGGGCAATCGCTCGAATATACAAGAACAGTGGTGCTGGCTACGATTTCCCTCTCGCTCCTGCTTCAATCGTGGTCTTGGCTGGCATCCAAACGTCCGGCTGACGATTGGTCTTACCTCAGCAGTGGTGCCATGTACGTGAATACATTACTGGGCGTCGGTCTTTTGCTTATCGCTGTTTTTGTCGGACCGATGCAGACGATACTGGGCACCGTTCCATTATCTGGCGCGGACTGGTCGGCGACCCTAATGTTCGCGCTCTTTTCCTTTCTTTTGACGTCGCTGGCACAAGACTACTAGTTGATGGTGTCTGCGGAGTAATCATTAGTCCGCCGGTATGATGCGGCGTTTGCGATTGGATGTTGGAATAGTGTAGTTGCCCTTTCAAGGCGACAGGGCAAAGGCATAGATTTAAGAGGATTAACTCATGAAAGTCTTGATCTCAGTTGATGAGTCCGAGTACGCCGAAGCGATAGCGCAGTTCGTAATCGGCCATCAGTGGGCACCCGATACCGAATTCACGGTCATGAGTGTGGTTGAGCCTTTGAAGGTGGGAAACATTATGGCGGTGCTGCCTGGCCCTCTGCTCGATGAGATGAGCGAGAAGCGCCGGGAAAACGCCGAAATGGTCGTTGAGAATACGGTCAGAACAATCAGTAAAATCGTATCGCGAGACAAGATTCGCAAGAGTATCGTGGAGGGCTCGCCTTCAGGAGAAATTATGAAAGAAGTGACCCTGACCAAGCCGGATATGTTGCTGATAGGCAGTCACGGCAGGCATGGAATCGACAGGATTATTTTAGGCAGCGTTTCACTTTTCCTCGTATCGCACGCTCCGTGTTCGGTGGTGGTGATAAGACTTCCTGCCGGGGGCGCTGAGCAGAAGAAAATTGCATGAATTGCAGATTTATTCCATTGTTCACCAATTTGAAATCATCCTCCAGTACGTGAAAATCAAGCGCAGACATTTATACGATGGTATTCAATAGTCTGGAGGGAATCGACGTGGGCAGTCAATTTGAAGCGGAAAGTCATAATTTGATGGAACACTTTTTCAAAGACAAGCACGTGCATTCGCCTAAAGTTAATCCCCGGGGGGATCTAATCGATCGTTGCCCGTGCACCGAAAAAGACAATTCGCTTACTTCTTACTATCTCAACAGAAGCCGCAAAGAAAAGCTTGTGGTCTATGTGCGTGCATTGGAGGAGTCTTCACTCAAAGAAAACGTCGAGATGATCAAGGCTTACTGTCAAAAACTCGGCTATCAAATCGTTGACATTTTTACCGATATCTCCGACCATCCCTCTTTCGGTTTCAAGGCGGCGTTTGACGCTATGGAAAATGCCGACGGATTGATTACTGTCGACCTCAATCAGTTTGTAAGCAGTCATGGTGACCGAATTCGTGAGCTTCGACCACTGATTCACCACTTCTTCTGTCGTGGCGGTAAGCATCTCATTACCATCAATGACGGAATAGATACAGGTACTGAGATCGGTCAGCAGAATGCTATAGACATCATTTCGGAGACTAGGGTGGGATTCGAAACATGACCTTGCAGTTTCCGCATGCACGTCTTTTGATTCACAATTTGCTTGCAGACGAGCATCTTTCCGGAGCTGAGGCGATTGCACGTGTGGCAGTCGAGTACGGCGTGATTCCTAAATATGATGCCGAAAATTCAGAGCTGAAAAGAGCAATCGTCAATTGTGATTGCTGTGAGGCGGCTCACTGTGTCTTAAGTCAATACTTCAAGACACATGGCGCCAAATCGGAAGATTATCTGGAGTCAGCTTGGAAATCGATAATTCATAGCCTGGAGCGATATAAAAATTGTGCTTACAAGAGTGGGAATGGTGGCACTGAATTGAGTTGCCAGCAGGCTTGCAGTAATCTGGCACCGGTCGTATTCGATTTGCTGCTGCAGGAAGTTCGACGTTATTCCTGATGAGCTTCCCCAATAGAGTGACTCATCCTTTTGGTTGATGCGTGAAATATATAGTCTCGAAGGTCGATACGGCGAGATTTCCTGGAGTAGAACATTGCATTGTAGAGTGTCTTGGTTTGCAGTTTTACGCAAACAGTGAAGGTGTGAAATGATTTCGACGAAAATTCTTGTCGCCATAGATGGCTCCGAATACAGCCAAAATGCCTCGCTTAGTGCATTCTGGTTAGCAAAAGCAATCAATGCCAAGATCGAATCTGTCAATGTCGTCGATCCACGAATCGTAGATTTGTTCCTCTCCGCTGATTTTGCTGAAGACCTCGGGCTCAAACCGTCAATTGACGCATCTGCCAAGATCATCAAGGCGCTCAAGAGAATAGGAACTGTCGTTCTCGATTTGTGGAAAGTCGATTGCAAAGAACATCTCGGTGTCGAAGCAAAAGGTTGGCTTTCTGTTGGCGACACAACTACTGAAATTTTAAAACATGGACAGGACTGCGATCTGACGGTAGTAGGACACCGCGGAGTCGGCTTCAGAGCGCATCAGCCATCTGCTACACATTTTCGAGTCGGCTCTGTTGCCGAACGTGTAGCCGTCGGAGCAAAGAAATCCGTTATGATTGCTGTGGAGCCGCCATCATCTCTGCGCTCCATTCTCGTTGCCTATGACGGCAGTGAACCTTCGAAAGGGGCCCTGCTTTTGGCAGAGCAACTCGCCATGTCCACCGGTTTGCCTCTCAAAGCAATTCATGTGGTCAAAGAAGACAGTCATGTTGCACAAGCGTCCAGCACGATTGAGCAAGGCGCTTCACTCCTGCGTCAGTACAAACCTGTTTGCACGGACGCCGGCGGAAAAGAAATCAGTGTTTCTGATAACAACGCTGCCGTCGCTGTCAAAGATAGAACCTCTTCCCTGATGGACAGTGTTTTTTCTGTAAGAGTCGGCGCTCCCGGTAAAACTATTCTGGATGAAGCGAAAAAATCCGAGGCTTTGCTTGTTCTAGGCGCATATGGATACAAAGATCCGGAAGACAACGTTCTTGGCAGTACCACAACGCAAGTGGTTCGCTCTACAAGAACAAGCGTTTTGATTTATCGCTGAAGTTGCGCTTATCAGCGATTTGGAGAGGAATATGTCAAAGCATTCAATACTTCTAGCCTTGAGTGGCTCCGAACAATCACGCAATGCCGCCGAAGTCGCCTGGCTATTTGCTAAGAGAATGAACGCCGAGGTAACCGGCGTGCACGTGATCGACAAGAATAGTGTCTGGGAGCTCCTGCGCAGCGATACGCCTGGATTTGTCGGTGGTGGACAGTACATAGAGGTTTATGACCGCATAATCGAATCTCTAAAATCATTGAGCGAGACACTCCTGCACCGGTACGAAGATCTTTCCCGGCAGGCCGGTGTTAAAGGCAAGTGTTTGGTCAAAGAAGGCAATACGATCAGTGTCCTGGCGCATGATTCTGCGCAGTTCGACATGGTGGTGGTGGGTCACATTCCCAGTCATCTGAGAAAGTTCGACAGAGAATTGAGTCGTTACATACGACACTCCGTTGCCGAAGGAGTAGCGCATGAGTCAAAAGTTCCTGTTTTGATCGTGCAGTCGGCACCCATTCCCTGGGACGCTATGACGATAGTTTCGGAAATAGACCATGTCAATGTCGTCTACATTCGCTCATGTTTGAAATTGGCTCGAATGCTGGGTCTGAGGGCCTCGATCGAGTTCTGGGGAACAGGCGTTCGCGAAGAGTCTCCGGATTCACTCAGGCAAGATTTGATAAAAGAAATTCCGGAAGCTCTAAATAGCGAAATTGAAATCGAATACTTTTGCGGGCATTCCGCAACCGAGAGAAAAGATTTATTTCATGGCGAGGAGTTGAACCAGGCCGCATTGCTTCCTTCGGAGACTTTGTTTGTTCTGCCTACACGGGGCATTGCCAACAATCGAATTACGGTCTTCGGTATTGAGCCGGAGGAATTCATTCGTAGCCTGTCTCTGCCGTGTCTTCTGCTCTGGCCCGAAGATCATAAATCATTCATTCTTGAGGACGTCGTGAATAAAGAAGTCAGTGCTGCAGGTGGGTCTCAAGCCGGGGGGAATAGTCGATGAAGAGCGATTTTTCTGAAAAGGAGCTTGAAGAGAAGAGCGGCAGCAATCTTGTTCTCGTTGCCGTAGATGAAAGCTCGGCGGTTCCGCTGATTGTTGATTTCATCACGCGGCATCAGTGGAATGCCAAAACTGAATTCAAAATCTTGCACGTGATTGCACCGATTATGATGGACCATCCTATGGCTAGCTATCCTCTGTTTTTGGAGAGTGTAGAGAAGGATGTGCGCCAGTATGCCGAGAGCCTTTTGGAAAGAGTGAAGAAAGAGATACAACCCAAACTTGCGGCTCACAGAATTGAAACCGAAGTGATGAATGGCTTACCCGCTGAAGTGATTGTAGACGAGGCCAAGCGTTTGAAGGCTGAACTGATTGTGGTGGGATCGCACGGACGAACTGGATTTACGCGTTTCTTCCTGGGCAGTGTTTCGGGGGCTGTCGTCTCTCACGCTCCCTGCAATGTAATGATCATTCGCGTGCCTAAGACTGCAGAGCGTGCCGCTGCGCAAACTAAATCTTCTCTTGAAGCGAATCCGGTCTAAGTCTGCTTTGCAGGCTTGGAATTCGGCACCTCGAAGCAGAACGTACTGCCTTGTCCAATAGTGCTCTCGCACCAGATCTTTCCGCCGTGACCTTCGACGATTTTTCGCGCCAGGTACAGGCCCAGTCCGGTGCTGGCATAGTAACGTCCACTCGAGCCCGCTTGCCAAAAGCGCTGGAAGAGCTTTGACATATTCTCAGGAGGGATACCTTTGCCTGTATCTTTTACATGGACCGTGGTGGTGTCATCGTTCTGAGACATGCTCACCGTCACGGTTCCTGCCGGCGGAGTAAATTTGAGAGAGTTGTCGATCAGATTTTGAACGACTCGCCTAATTTCTTCCTGATCGCAATCAACAGGTCTTGCGTCCACAGGCAGAAGAGCTCGCAGTTGAACTCTTCTTTCTTGCGCCAGAGGCATGATTTCTGTGACCAGTTGAGTTATTGTGCCGGCCAGATTGCACTCTTTTATGTCCATCTCTTTGACTCCACTGTCAAAGCGATACACATCGAGAAGCGTTTGCACGAGCCCATACAAGGTCGTATTGCTGTGAAGTATCGTTTCTAAAATTTCTCTCTGCTCGCTTCGCAATTCTCCGAAGTCTCCGTCCAGCAAGAGCTTGATCGCTCTGTTCGTGGCGGATACGGGTGTCTTGAGGTCATGAGTCAATGTTGCTACAAAATCTTCTCTCTGCTGCTGCAACATCACTCGATCCGTGGCATTGGAAAACATTGCCACCGTGCCGCTGGTGCTTCCGTCCCCTCTTTTAACCGGCCAGATTGCCCAGTCCCAGTATGTAGTCTCTATAGTCTTGTCCTTTGAAAAATTCAGGGCATCTGCTGAGACTTGACTGGGATTTCCTGTTTCTTTGCACGCTTCGAAGGGCTCCTTAGACAATAGTGGTGCCAGCTCGAAAAGCGACTTACCGAGAACATCCGTTGTGTTCGATAAGGAGAGCAGTTGCGTAAACTCTTCGTTGCACTCGACGCATGTGAACGAATCATCCAGGCTCACAATTCCTATGGGAGCGCTTTCGAGTATATTCTTCGTGACGCGCTTTTCTGTCTCGAGTTCTTGGATGGCATCACGATGCTTAATGATGGCAAGCTCTTTCGAGCCGATATAGCTTTCGATTGCCAGTCCCATGTCGAAGAAAATCAGTTTCATCAGTGTCCTGGCCACATCCACCGATTGTGCCGATTCATCGTGCTGTTCGGCAAAAACCAGAGGCAATAGCCAGGCTACTGCTCTGTTGTAGGCCCCGATATACCACTTGGGGTCGAGTTGAATACGGTGGTGGGTTGAGCCGACCCGCAATCTGTCGGCAACATAATTGGCATCGTATATGCCTTGCGCCAGCCTGAGGAAATATTGTTTTTGCGCTGCTTTGGCGCGTTCCATAACCTGGGGAGTTGGAAAAAACGTGCGTGTTTCCTCGAAATTGAGAAAGTGTTCGTACATGCTGTCCATCAACTCATCGACATGCTTTTCGAGCAAAGCGTCGATAATTTGGATTTCAGAATCTTTGATGCTTTCAAACTCCAACCATTTTTGGCGCAGTTTGATCTCGTTGATGCTCAGATCTGACAACTGGGAGGCACCCTCCAGGTCTGACGTATTCATAATGGCTCTCAAATTCTCGTAGTTTACGCCGCGGTAACCTTGTATCTAAGTGGCAATACGCATGTAGTCAAGATGCCGTGCGATTGATTTGGAGAGTATATATAATTAGTTGAGGTTTTGGAATTGAGATTATGACAGAAGAAAATCAATCATCAAGTTCACCTATACGGATTCTTTTGGTCGAAGATCACGCTCTTACACGAGTGGGAATCAAGACGGTTCTTAAGAGAGAACCCGATCTGGATGTGGTAGGTGAAGCCTCGAACGGCGAGGAAGCCATTGCTCAAGCCGAAGCTCTAAAGCCGGATGTGATCTTGATGGATGTTGGAATGCCTGTTCTGGATGGGATTCAAGCGTCCAAGAAAATTATCGATAGCGGCAGCCCAGCAAAGATAATCATGCTGACGCAACATGACAACGAGCAGGACATTTTAGCTTCTCTTGCTGCGGGCGCATCCGGATACTGTCTCAAAGATGTGGAGTCCGCTCGTCTCTACATGGCTATTCGTACGGTTCACGCCGGCGATGCCTGGTTGGACTCCTCAATCGCCGGCAAGGTGCTTAAGCTGTATTCCAAGAACGTTACGCCTTCAGCGGTTGCAGAACAGCCTGGAGCGCCGGCCGCTCAGGAGAAGGCCGCTCAAGAGTCAGGGCATACCCCTGCGCCGAAAGCATTTGAGCCGGATCGTCCCTATGCTGAGCCTCTTTCCCCTCGCGAGCTAGAGGTTCTGGGGCTGATTGTCGAGGGGCTTTCGAATCAGCAGATTTCTGACAGATTGATAATTTCTCTGCCTACGACAAAGACGCACGTCCGCAACATACTCAACAAGTTAGCCGTAGATGATCGAACTCAAGCGGCGGTGCATGCCATGCGCCGAGGGATTGTCTAGGCTCAGCTTCGTAATCGATGGGTGAGCCGGTCGATTTTGCCAAGGACGCTCAATTTATAGAATCGCTACTCAATTGTTTTTCTGCTTCAAGCCAGTCTTGAAGGTCGAATCCGTGCACGCAACCGCGATTCTCGAAAAGCTTGTGGGCTCTTTCGGAAATTAGCTCAAGGCGCACCGGTGTTGCATGAACAACATCATGAGGAGAATTCTTCTTCTTTTCCTTCTCATCTTTGATTTCTTTGGTTTTGTCTTTGGTTCCGGTCATTTTCTAGACCTCCTGCCCATATTTGCAAGTCCGCCTGAGCAAAACAGTAAAACTTCCAGGCTCTATCTTCATCGATCTTAAGTATGGTGCTGATCCCGGAAAGACACACCAAAGAATGATGTTTTCAGAGTCCCTTTTGTTTCAAACTGACAGGAGATACTTCAGGAGCGCACGCCCATGAATAGTTGCATTAAGTGGTTCGACGAGATTTCTCTCAAAGACTTGCCTCTTGTCGGGGGTAAAAACGCATCTCTGGGTGAATTGACCAGGCAACTCAAGTCTTGCGGTGTTCGTGTTCCGCAAGGGTTTGCCGTGACTGTAGACGCATATGAAGCGATTCTGGACTCCGGCTCTGTTCGTGAGAATCTGGAGCAATTATTTTCTTGCTCTGAAGCCGAAGATGCATCCCGGTTGACGCACCTGGCTCGCTCAGCGCGGGCCATAATCAAGGACGCGGGTCTGCCTCAATCAGTGAGGAAAGAAATACTGTCCGCTTACCACAAGCTCTCCTTGACATATGGCGCGGATGCAACGGACGTCGCCATAAGATCAAGCGCAACGGCAGAAGATCTGCCCGATGCCTCTTTTGCAGGGCAGCAGGAATCTTTTTTGAATATACAGGGTGAGTCCGCCGTCCTTGAAGCTTGTCTGAATTGTTTTGCTTCCTTGTTTACGGAAAGAGCGATTAGTTATCGAAGAGACAAAGGTTTCGAGCAGCTAAGCGTGCGTCTTTCGGTGGCCGTTCAGAAAATGGTTCGCTCGGATCTGGCCAGCTCGGGAGTGCTTTTTACCCTTGATACTGAAAGTGGATTCCGTGACAGCATTTTGATCACGTCATCATATGGTTTAGGAGAGAACATAGTCTCGGGGCGGGTTGACCCGGACGAGTTTCTCGTCTTCAAACCTACGCTTCGCTCAGGGCATAAACCAATTCTTCGTCGAAAGGTCGGCGCGAAGCAACAGAGGCTTATTTATGCAACGCATGGAAGCAAAACTACAAACAATATCAATGTGCCGGACGAAGAGAAAGCCAAGCTGAGCCTCAGCGATGAGGAGGTAATTCTTCTGGCGAATTGGGCATTGTCCATAGAAGATCATTACAGCTCCATTCACGGCAAAGACACGGCAATGGACATTGAATGGGCGAAAGACGGCCGGGATGGTCAGCTCTATATCGTGCAAGCAAGACCGGAAACCGTTTTTTCGATAAAACATTCCAAAACACTGAGCAACTATTCTCTCGATGAGAAAGGCGATTTATTGCTGGAGGGACGAGCAATTGGCGAGCGCATTGGCTCTGGCCCCGTGCGTTTGATTCGCAGCAAGGACGAGCTGGGCGATTTTCAGCCTGGTGAAATATTGGTAGCCGATATGACAGATCCGGACTGGGAACCGGTAATGAAGCGCGCTTCGGCGATTATCACAAACAGAGGTGGAAGAACCTGCCATGCGGCGATTGTCAGCAGAGAATTGGGCGTTCCTTGCGTAGTCGGAACCCACAGCGCCACTGATGTATTGCAAGCTCATGAAGCAGTCACGGTTTGCTGCGCAGAGGGGGCGCAGGGTAAGGTCTACAAAGGCTTGCTGAAATACTCGTGCCAGGAAATTTCAGTCGATGATCTGCCGCAAACAAGTACAAAGATCCTGATAAATGTCGGTGAGCCGGACCAAGCGTTTTCTCTTTCGCAATTACCGGTAGAAGGGGTCGGATTGGCTCGCGTCGAATTCATTATCGCCAACGAGCTGAAAATTCATCCTCTGGCTCTTACTCGTTTCGATTCACTGGTCGATGAAAAAGCTATTCAACAAATTTCTCAACTGACGAAGCACTATGCTGATAAGAGCGAGTACTTCGTAGATAAATTAGCTGAAGGTGTAAGCATCATTGCCGCAGCATTTTATCCCAGACAGGTGATCGTCAGGCTTTCCGATTTCAAAACGAATGAATATGCCAATCTGATTGGCGGCAAACAATTCGAGCCGAAAGAAGACAATCCCATGATTGGCTTCAGGGGCGCCAGCAGATATTACAGCGAGAATTACAAAGACGGATTCGCTCTGGAGTGTCGCGCGTTAAAGACAGTGCGTGACGAAATGGGTCTGACCAATGTAAAAGTAATGGTTCCATTCTGTCGAACGGTGGAAGAAGGAAGAAATGTTCTTTCTGAAATGTCGGCAAACGGATTGAACCGCGGCGAAAACGGTCTGGAAGTATATGTGATGTGTGAGATACCGGCCAACGTTATCCTGGCTGATGCCTTCTCGGAAATTTTTGACGGATTTTCGATAGGTTCTAATGATTTGACCCAACTTGTTTTGGGAATTGACCGAGATTCCGAGTGTGTCGCTAGTTTATTCGATGAGCGAAACGCGGCTGTAAAACGCATGATTGAAATGGCTATTCGAGAAGCAAAAAAAGCGGGACGGAAAATCGGTATTTGCGGACAGGCACCCAGTGACTATCCGGAATTCGCGCAATTTCTCGTTGAAAAAGGCATCGACAGCATATCGCTCAATCCTGATGCAGTTTTGAAAACTATTCCGATAATTGCTCGTGCAGAGAGGGTGGCAATTGCAAATGTTTGATAGGTTGCTTTTGAATCATCCATTGTAAGGATGCCCGACTCATTTTGCCTTTGTACTGTGATATAAGCAGCCCGCGTCTTGTGGCAGTGAGAGGGAAAAGAAATGTCACGCTTATTTATTGCACTACTACTTGCAGGACAGATTCTTTTTTCTGGCGGTCTTGCCTGTTCTGCTTTTGTTCCTTCTAGCCAGCACAATTGGGCGGCTATATATGAAGCGGCAGGAAATGCCTTGGACAAAAACGATCAGGCCTACGCCGAGCTGATGATACGTTCTGGCATGACCGCTACAGGCGGCAATGGATATAGAAGTATCTTGATGTTCGAAATGTTGGCAGAACTATATGAAAAACAGCAGAAGTTTGCCCAGGAAGAAGGTGTGCTTCGTGCCATGGTTGCGCAAATGGAGCGTGTCAGTTTTCCGCCGAATGTTTTGGCAGCAGCGTATTTGAAAGTGGGAGAAGTCAATTATCTTCTCAATGACTTTTCCGCCTCTGCCGAATACGCCGTGCGCGCGATTCCCGTCCTGGTGCTTTGCTATGGCCCGGATTCGCCCCATGTTGCAGTGGCGTTAAACAATTTGGCATCGGCCGAATGCAGTCAAATGAAGTTGATTGAATCTCATAGACATTTTTGCCAGGCAATGGACATAGCAAAGAGATCCGTGGGGCAGAAGAGTGAGCTGTATGGCATGACGGCTTTGAATCTTGGCTTTGTATGCAAGGAATTAGGCAACGTCAAAGAATCTTCTGCGTGGTACAAGCGAGCATCGAGAGCTCTCTCGTTTGCCAAGGGCGCTCAGAGCCCGGCAGCCATGGAAGCCGCACGCCAATTTTCGATGTCGAGTAAAAAAACTCACTAGCCGACAGACTTGAGATCTTTCGGGCAATCGTCCAAACCTATCGATTCGGCTAATTCTCGCACGACCTCTTCATCGCTGGTGGGAGTGAAGTCTCTGTAGAATTGACCGACAGATTCGAATACTTCCGGTATTTGCAATGCGATGACAGCAGTGCAATGCTGACTGAGCAGACTGTAGCTCTCTCTGCTGGCGACCGGTATCGCCAGGATTACTCTCATTGCCCCTCTTTGTTTGACTGCTTCTATTGCTGCAAGAGCAGTCATTCCAGTTGCCAGTCCATCGTCGACGATGATTGCGATTTTCTTTGCAAGAGGCGTTCTGTATCTGCGCGCCGATCGGTAGAATTCGTCCTCGCGCTTCTGTACGCTGGCGAGTAGAAGCCGCTTTTGGCGATCGATATACTCATTCCACTCGGAAGATTGCGGAATTGCGGGATTGAGAACCACTATTCCACCAGTGCAAACAGCACCGATTGCATACTCCGGTTCGTTCGGAAAAGGCAGTTTTTTGGCGACGATTACTTCTAGTGGACAAGCAAGTCGGCGCGAGACTTCAAGCGCGACCGGAACACCTCCTCGCGGCAGACCGACTACCACGACATCAGATTTCGGGATTCCTCCGGCGATGCCGGCGAGGTAATGCTCTACTTCCAGTGCAAGCTTTCTTCCTGCGTCAATTCTATTTGCAAACAACATATCAACCTCACATGACTCCGGCGGAGCCTCTACGAAAGGGCATGTTATTTATTTCTTGCCTGCCGAAAGTTGTTGTGTCTCTTTATTTTCTGTCAAATCAAAAGCGTTATTGTCTTCGGGCCAGAGCAGCAAGCATGGCAGAACCAGAGAGCGTATGAATGACTCCGGATGCAAACCGAAAACAGTAATGCGTTCGTGCGCCAGTCCTCTGGTAGGCAGTACGAAAAGAGCGTCCTGTCTTATCTCTATGGGTTGACCCATATCTTTGCCGTGAAAGAGATCGTTTCTTTCAGTAGCCGCTCGTCCACCGTAATAGTCGAATTCGATATTCAATTCTTTTGCTTCAGGCAATGCTTCGAGCAAGTCACTCTTAAGCTGTTCTGGTTTTTCTTCTCGCGTGCCTGTTCCCCAGAATTCAAGGGTCGGCTTTAATGCCAATAGTTTTGCAAGCTGCAAGGAGGCTCTTATATACGAGTAATTGATATGGTCAATCTCGGAGACAATCGTCAATGATTCCCAGCTCAATGGTTTTGATTGAACGATAAGAATTGGTGTTGTTGAATTGTGCGAGATGCCTTCGGCAACCGAATAGCGGATGTAGTGGCTGCGCTCTTGCTCAATTGATTCTACGCCTGACGGTTGATGACCAATCACGAGCAAATCGTATTCTTTAGCGTCTTTGCAAAGAATCGAGACGGGGTTTCCTTCCTTGATAAGGCATTCTCCCTTGACGTTTTCCCCGGCTGCCAATGCTTCATATTCTGCCGAAAGTTTGTTGGCCAGAGACTGCAATTGGGTGACGATTGTTTCATATATTGCCAGGGAAGGACCACTACCGATAAAGCCGGGCTTATCGTGGCGAAGCAGCTCCCATATGGTTCTCGAGTCAACAATGTGCTCCGCTGTTACCTTAGCCTTTAATTTGCCGGCAATTTTCCAGGCTATTTCAGCTGCATTACGAGACTGCTCAGAGCCGCTCAGTGCAACAAGTATTGAATGCTGTGACATCTCGTTTCTCTCCGAATAGTATGGTTCTTAAGACAGTCCCTGTTGATATGGTGCGATATGCAGCCTGGACGGACATCGACCTGAAAGACTATTGCTGCCTCAATCATGCTTTATCTATTTTGATGCTTGCCTATAGATGAGCCGGCTGGGAAATTAATTGATCTATGGATCATACTTAAGGATGATTGCCGAAAACGCTCATTTGCTCTGTTTCCGCCGTTGGTATGTTGCAACATTTTTGGCGTTCGCTTTTACTTGTATTAGTTGCGGCCTGGCAAGAAGCTCCGGCAAGCAAGCTGCAGTTTGATGAGAGGAAGAACAATGAAGGTATTGTTGGCGATTGATGGTTCCGACTGTTCCAAAGAAATTTTGACATTGGCGTCAGATATGAAATGTCCTGACGGTACCGAGTTGTTGGTGATTTCTGCTGTTGATTTCTTGGAGCCCCTGCCGTCATTGGAAGGTGTAAAGCAGAAAGAAATCGAAGCTATTGAAAAAATGGTTCATAAGTGTGTGGAAGACTTGCGTACTGCTCACCCCAATGTCACCGTATCCGGTGTGGTTGCGGACGGATATGCCACCGACGAGATTCTCAATTCCTGCAAGGATTGGGAACCCGACCTCGTCATGGTCGGCTCGCACGGAAGGAGTGGCTTGGATTTCCTATTCTTCGGAAGCGTGTCACGAACTGTTCTTCTCGAGGCTCCCTGCGCGGTCAGAATTGTACGGCGCAGTACTCGAGCCCATAATCCGTCCGGCGCCTACAACGTCATTTTAGCTCTCGAGCATTCAGAGCATGCAGAGCAGCTAATCGAGCACGTCTTGAATTCGCCCTGGTCCGAAAGGACTAACTTTCGCTGCATTCACGTTGTTCGCGATACGCCGGAAAGTACCCTGTCCGAGCCGGAAGGCGGTTTTACGCAGTCGCTCAAAGCACACTACGATAATCTAGTCGCCGGACGCCTCGCCTGGCTCGAGGCTGCCACGATCAGATTGAACGACCGATTGGGGCGTACCGCTGCCACTGCGGAAATCTTACGGGGCGAGCCACGCAAGGTCATTCTGGATCTGGCCAAAGATTGGCCTGCCGATCTTATACTGGTTGGTTCGCATGGCCGACGGGGCATAGAAAGAGCAGTCCTCGGCAGTGTATCTGAGGCAGTCGCAACCCATGCGTCTTGTTCGGTAGAAATGACCCGTCTAAAGTCACTTAAGCCACAGAAGGTTCACATAATTGTTTAGCAAAAGTCAAATTGCCGCTTGTGCCGCCGGTTGCCTTGTGATTTGCATTGCTGCAGGAAGTTTCCATTTTGAAAGCCTTGTGTCTCCTGCAAGCGCGGCAGATGGAAAGCAGAAAAGCAAAACCGATGCGACGCCTAAGGATTCAAAGCCGTTTCCCCAGATCAAAAAGACCATTAAGCCGTACAAAGGTAAATTGACCGGCAAAAGGTCGATTTCTTTGGGCAAAAGCCTCTATAACCAGTACCAATGCTATGACTGTCACAGCATTGCAGGAAAGGGATGCGAGAACGGTTTTAGCCTGGACGGGGTAGGAACCAGAAGAACCAGCTCATTCATAAATGAGCATCTGAAAGATCCCGATAAGCATTTTGATAAACATCCCCAGGCATTCGGCACCGAAATGAATCTGATGCCTCCACAGAATCTCGAGCGCTGGGAGATTGATAGCCTGGTTGATTACCTGCAATCGCTGAAATAGCGGGTGCAGTGATTTCTACGCTGATTCTTCCCAGTTGCTCTGGAAAGTCTTTTCTAGAGTCTTGATTTTTGCATCAAGCAGCCGCCGACTGCGCCCCGCCAGATTGCTGGCTTGACGATTTTTGCTCTGAATCCGGCAAACTTCGCTGATTCTCTTCAGTGAAATGCAAATATCGACGGCGCGATCTCCTTGCATGTTTTCATATTCTACTAATGCGTTTCTGTAGAAATTTTCGGCTTTCTGAAATTCGTGGCGTTCGCTGCAAAGATCGCCAAGCCTGGAATAGATCAGCGCAATGCCATCCGAAATCCCCTGGCGGACTCTCTTTGCGGCAACGAGTGCGGTCATGAAGAGTTGCTCCGCTTCAGCAAGCTGCCCATTTATATAGTGCTGTTGACCTGCCTCGAACAGCTCTTCCCAGGTGTTTTCTTTTTCGCCTGCATCCATTTGTAGGTTTTCCTTTTGCGCACATGCTTCTGCAGGGCAGGATCACTTACCTCTATTCCAGGGCATCAGGCCCAGGAAATTCGCCATCGCGCAAGTGTTCGAAACAGAGCTGACGATCATGCCTAATGCTACGACAGTAGAAAGAATCAGCCAGTTTGTGCTTATGCAGGTGGAGAGCGCGATTCCTAAGAGCGTTAGGAGCCCTGCCGTAAAACGGACCTGTCTTTCCATC
This sequence comes from Candidatus Obscuribacterales bacterium, assembly GCA_019745505.1. Classification (GTDB taxonomy): domain Bacteria; phylum Cyanobacteriota; class Vampirovibrionia; order Obscuribacterales; family Obscuribacteraceae; genus QKMZ01. The sequence goes on from JAIETE010000274.1 coordinate 33,725, forward strand.
GACCAGACATTGGAGAACTTTTCCACCGGCAGTCCGCACTTTTGCCAGCCATTCAGACCATCTTTGATAACGACCGCATCCTCGAAGCCCAGTTTGACTAGTTCACGCGCTGCAGTATGAGCTCGTCGTCCGCTCTGGCACATTAGATAGATTCTCCTGTCTTTGGCAAGCAAATTATGACCTTGAGAAATCGTTGAAAGCGGCAGTGAAATTGTGTTGGACAGATGAAGCGCCTGATATTCGTTGGGTTCACGAACATCGGCTATCTGTGGCTGTTTTCCCGACAAAATTTCTTTTTGAAGTTCTTCAGGAGTTATTTCTGCTATAGAGGTTTGCATCGCTTACTTTCCATATGTTTTCACTAGTCTGCACGTCAATTTTCCTTGATAAGACTGAATTTCGCCTGCTCTTAAAGGCTGGTCGAAATATCATCTTTTAGGACTAGTTTTGTTTTGGGATTCTTGTGCTTCTTTCCGGCTGGGGCTGGATAAGCAAAAAGGCTGATGTGCTCTTAATAAAAGTATTTGAGAATGATCTCAAGAAATATTGCAAAGAGGTATGGAATGACTGAGCAGGGCAAATTCAAAATGGTCCGGACACCAACTCTTAGACGAGCCCGACGCCTGTGGGCGCCCTGCCTGCAAAGACTGATGAATTGCAAGTTTCCTACTGTGGCTGGGAGGCTATCTTCACGACAAAAGAAATTGGTCCGCTCGCTCCTTCAGCCGGGTGACGTTCTTCTGAAAGATGATTGCAGCTATCCCCTTTCCCAGCTTGGTGCAAGACTCTTAGGCACGAGCTGGATACATTCGGCTGTGTACATAGGCAACGATGAAATTATCGATTGCGGCTCGCGACCCTATGTTTCGGAGCAAGCGCTGGACGGATTTTTGAAAGCAAGCAGCCTGGCTGTTTACAGGCCTCATTTCGAATCTGCCGAAGATCTGGAATCGATGCTGTCTTTCTTGCACGGTTCTATCGGTCGCCCTTTCAATAGAGCGTTTCGGCTGAACAGCAAAAATTCATTCTATTGCACACAACTCATTTACCGTGCCCTTCAGCAAATGCCTCATCCGATCGATTTGCATGTCA
>JAIETE010000093.1 GCA_019745505.1 Candidatus Obscuribacterales bacterium
GGGTTCTATCCCAGCCTTCACCACAAGAAAGGCTCAGACCATTGTTGAGATGAAGCCGGGACAAGAACTGTTTATCTCTGGTTTGATTTCCGCCAACACCGGTCGTCAAATCACCAAGACTCCGGTTCTCGGCGAAGTGCCCGTGCTCGGTGCTCTGTACCGTTCGAAAGCATTCACCAAGAACGAAAGTGAACTCGTAGTTGCAGTACGTCCGGAAGTCATCCTTCCTGGAACACCTGGTCAACTCAAGCTTCCTGAAGAAGTGGGTAGAGTCGAAGGACCGCGCGACGTCAACATGTTCCAAGTTGAACCGACCGTCATCGACGAACGTCACTACACTTCCGGACGCTCGGAAAGAAGACAGAAGACATCACCGACATTGCCTGAAGGCGCTCCCATTCCGGATAGCCAATAGTCAGTCGGATAGTCAGAAAATCGAAGGCGGCGGGATGCAAATCCCGCCGTTTTTCTTTTCTCTTTGTGCAGTGAAATTGATTTGACGGACAAAACAAAAAACTCAGCGGCACATGGCTGCTGAGCTTTCCAATCGATTTATTTCAAAGGCTGCTGGTTAGCGCTTCTTGGTCGGCTTCTTTTCGAAGCGGCGGCGCGTAGCTTCGGCTAGATAAGTCGCCGACTCGTCGGGAAACTCTTCGAAGAAGATGTCCAAGACCCAGTTCACAGAATTGCGAATGAATTGCTCGCGATCTTCCACCGGTGAATAGCAGTTTGCCAAACCGGACTTGTCGACAATTTTGAGAAGCCCTTTTTCAGACAAGCGGACCATCGTGGTCATCACTGTCGTGTAGGCGATGTCCCGTTTTAGACGCAAGATATTGAATATCTCGCGAACGGTTACTGTCGGGTCGGCTTTCTCCCAGACAAGTTCCATAATTTCGCATTCCAAATCGCCAAGGAATTTGCGAAGACCCTTCTGATTGAACCTGAAGGAGGCGTTTTCGTCGTGTATTCTCATCCGACCGACTTTTGCTAGACTTTTAGACCACCGTGCACGAAACCAATCGTAACATAGCATGCGCATATTGGGGATAGACGCGATTTTAGGCTAAATGGTAAAAAGCCGCTATTGCTCAGCGTTTCCGGTATCTCCTATGGGCTGTAGCAAATAGTAATATTTTCGAACATCGCATCAAATTCGTTGGTTCGGCCGGCAAAGCGCTGTTATCAACCATTGATAATGAATCAGAGCAAATACAGTAAACAGGAAGCAAAATGGCTGACAAGAAAAAACCGGTTGTCTTTCTCGATCGTGACGGCACTCTCAATGTTGAGATTGGATATATACGCAAGGTAGATGACTTGCGCTTGATCGACGGAGCCGGACAAGCAGTGAAGAAGCTCAACGACAGAGGGGTTGCTGCAGTGCTTGTCACCAATCAGACCGGCGCGGCCCGCGGCTATTATCCCGAGGCACATATCAATGCGCTCAATGAGCGGTTGATCATGTTGCTGAAAGGCGAAGGCGCCTTCCTTGACGACGTTTATTACTGTCCGCATCTGGAAGATGGCGAAGTGAAGGAATTCAGTTATGCCTGCAAATGCCGCAAGCCCGAGCGTGGGATGGTGGACAAAGCACTTCTGGAACATCCGGAGTTTGATGCTCAGCGCTCTTTCGTCGTCGGCGACAAAGCCACTGATGTGGAATTGGCACACAACTGCGGCGCCAAGGGTGTGCTTGTTAGAACCGGTTATGGTGAAGCGGTTCTCAAAGGGGAATATCAAAACCGAGTCGAGGCCGACTTCGAAGCCGGCTCGATTGTCGAAGCGGTCGATTGGATTTTGAAACAGCTCGACTGAATTTCGCGGTTGGCAAAACCGAACTTGTTATCCGCGCATTTTCAAACTGGAGCGCAGCAAAGCGCTGATTTCGTTTATCAGACTGGGCATGTCGAATGGCTTTGGAAGATAGAGATCGGCTCCGGCTTCCAAGGCCAGGGACTGATCGGGATGCGAAGTGGCCATTACCAACCAGATGCTCTTCAGATCGTCGTCATCTTTCAAAGTTCTGCAAAGCGACCAGCCATCCATTTGACGATCGGACAGATTCGATTCCAATAGAATCAAATCGGGATGCTCATGGCGAGCCAATTCCAGAGCGTCATCCGCGGAAGACGTAACTTGCACCAGATAGCCTTCGAGCGTAAGTGAGTCCTGCAACAAAAGTGCCATCGGACCATCCGGTTCAACGACAAGAATGCGTGATTGCTTCTCGTGGGAGGAGGAATTGCCTAATTCCTCTTCCATATCTTCATGCTGCAGGGGCTCCGGCATGCTGTCCGTAACCCAGGTGGAACCGGAATATTGCTTGGACAAATAGCGGTAGTCGCGTGCCGAGGTCAGTACGTCGACATAACTTTGATAGCGCCGTTTGGTGCTGGAAACAATTCCTATCGCTATGGAAATGAGAGGGATTCTTCTTCTGATGCCGCCTCGACCGGTTGAGATCAGATAGCCTCTTTCTATGTCCCCTTTCGGATAGAAACGGCGGCTGATGCTGTCGAATTGCTGGCAGATTTTTTCGGCCTTTCTTTCCGGATTATCCGGCTTGACGATCATAAAGAAGTCATCAGCCTCGATGTGACCGACAAAGTCGTCATCGTCGGCGACATCAGTGAGAACAGCGCCCAGGGCTTTGATCAGCTGGTCGCCGGCCAGGTCTCCGTAGGTTTCGTTATAAACCCGGATTTTGTTCAAATCGATCGACATTGCCGACCAGGGCTTGTCCGAAACCATACACTGTTCGAGCATGCGCCGGATCAAATTCGGTCCTGGCAATTGGCTGAGAGGATTGGACATTTCTTCCTGGCGTCTTCTCAGGTGGGCAAGAACCCGGATGGCAAGCTCATTCTTATCGATCGGGTCGCCGAGCACGTCGTCCGCACCGTAGCGGAATGCACTGATTCTTTCGTTGACATCCGAGGAGGCGTGCAAAAGCACTAGCACCGGCCGTGGTTGCACGACGGTGGCCCGAATCTGCTGGCAATAGAGTCTGCCGTCACCTTCCGGCATTTGAGCGGCCAGAAGAATCAAGTCAGGATGTATGAAAGAGAGCAATTCGTTTGCTTCTTCAAAAGAGGTGACGGCATGCACTTTAGCGCCGGTCTTCTCGAGAATCGACGCATAGTCGGCCGCCTGACGCGGCTGGTGAATAATGAGAATAATCGGTGTCGGCAACAGCATTTAGTCGCGACCTCTTGCGGCTTGCATCTCGAGTGAAGCAGCCGGAAGTTGAACTGTGAATGTGGTGCAGCCAGGCACGCTGGTCACTTTGATCTGCCCGCCCAGGGCGACGACGAGCGAGCGAGTGATATAAAGACCAAGACCGGTCCCTTCCGTCTGTCTGGTGAGCGGATTGTCTAGTCTCGAGAATTTAGAAAAGATTTCCGGCAGGTGTTCTTGCGGAATGCCGCCGCCTTGGTCGGCGACGGAAAATTCAACCATCTCCGGAGTTCCCGGTACATCTCGGGCGACAACAGTAACTGTTGTTTCCGCAGGTGAATACTTGATCGCGTTGTCGATCAAATTGGTGAGAATCTGTTCCAATCGATCGGCGTCCGCCCATACAAGAGGAAGACCGGGCGGAATTACTTCATTGATTTTGTGATTGCGAGCCTTTTCCGAGAGAATGTGCGTGACTCTCTGAATTGCTTCGCGCAGATCTATGGCGCGAACCGTGAGCTGGAGTTTTTTCGATTCCAGTCTGGAGACGGCGAGCAAGTCTTCCACAAGCCGAGTCAAACGATCTGCTTGTTGTTTGATGATGTCGATGTAGCGGCGTTGCTGTGCTAAATCAAGACGATCGCCGGCTCGCAATATCGTGTCGGCAAAACCTTTTATCGAAGTGAGAGGGGTTCTGAGTTCGTGGCTGACCGTGCTGACGAATTCTGTTTGCGCTTGCTGCACCGTATGGCTCTGGACTACATACAAGACAGTCAGGCTGCCCACTTCCTTGCCGTCCTTGTCCGTTATCGGCAGATAGCTGGCCGGAACGGTCATGTCGACGCCGTTTTTCCCATAAGCCGTGGCGAATTTCCAGTTGCTAGGCTCATGCGCGGCATGCTTGTCGAAGTTGCCACCAGCAGCGATGGCAGCCAGAGGATTGCTGCCGGGAGCGAGCGTCCCTCCGACTCCGGAGCCGGCAGCCACTGTTGAAGTTTCCTTCTCCTTCAGAGAAGCTTCATCGAAGATGGCGAAGAGCTTTTGTCCGACAATCTCGCCGTCCTCACGACCGAGGAATTTCGCTGCCGCGGGATTGCAGTAGGAGATTCCGCCTCTTAGATCGGTCACGATGTAACCATCTGCGGAGTGCTCGGTGAGGCAACGGTAGATGTCTTCAGTCTTAATCGTCAAAGCTGAGACTCAGGAGACTTAGGTATGGAGTTTCAAGCGAATGCGGCGCCGGGCGCCTTAAATCCTAAGTTAACACTAGAAAGACAGGGAAAGGCGCATTACAACCTATCCTTAAGGTTTAGCGCCGTAAAGATTTTGTCCGCCCTGAAATCCCCAAATGCCGACCAGCCAATGCTTAGCGGAAATCGACGCGGGCGCCGGGTTTTCAACTATTCGCTATCGTCCTCTTCGCCCGCATCCCCGTCTTCGTCGCTGTTTTTTCCGGACTGTGGGGTGCTTACCACTTCGAGCAATTGGTTGAGACGATCGATGTCAGTCAAGTAGAGATAGCCCAGGAGAGCTTCGAAAGCGGTCGCTTTTCGATAGAGAGCTTGCTCGGAGCGGCGGTATGCTGCCGGCTTCATATTTCTGGCCCGCCGGACCAGGTCGCGTTCTTCGTCAAAGAGGGCATCGGTGAGCTTGTGAAGTGCCTTCGCCTGTCCTTTGTAGCTAACGATTCCGGCGGTTCGCTTGTGCATTTCCTTGGCGCTCGAGGCTGTCAAAACCTCCTTCTCGCGCACATACAGATGAAAGACCGCATCGCCGACATGGGCTAGCTGTCTGAGCGGGATGTCGGCAGCCTGCGATTGACTGAGCTTCGTGCCTGAGAGCATAAGCAAGGGTCCTTTCAATATCGCTGTTGAGGCACGTTAAGTCTTATCGCTGGATTTATTGCCTTTCAGAGTCTCGCCGAGAACCTGCAAAGCAAAGCTGGGCAGTGATGACATCATACGCTTGGCGCGCCACGGTTCGGAAATCAACCTGTAGAACCACTCAAGATGGCACTTCTGGAATAATTCCGGCGCTCGCTTGACGGTTCCCGTCCAGACGTCAAAACTTCCGCCGACGCCAATCATCACGGCTTTGGGGAAGGAGTGTTGCCACTTATCGATGAAATACTCCTGCTTGGGAACACCCAGAGCGACCAGAATCAGCTCCGGTTCTTGCGAAATGAGCTCGTCTACGATTTCCGGTTCTTGATCTTTGGTGAAATAGCCGTCCTGAGCACCGGTGATTTTGATGCCGGGAAAGTCTTCTTGCAGCTTGCTCTTGAGCGCCTGCATCACCTCCGGCTTGCCGCCGATCAAAGCTACGCGGCGACCTTCACGGCAGGCAACTTCCAGTGTCTTGCGTGCCAGCTCAATGCCGGGCAGACGTGAAGACTGTTGTCCAGCCAGTTTTAGAGCCCAAACAACACCGGAACCATCGGGAATGATCAAATGCGCATGCCGGATAATCCTGTCCAGCTCTGCATTTTTCTGAGCCTGGACGACCATCTCCGCGTTCAAGGTGACGATGTGTATGCCCTTTTCGCTTTGCCACGCGGCTTGAACAACGCTGATTGCGCTTTCTTCATTTACCACATCGATCGGATAACCGAGAACTTTGTGCCGTGATCTGTATGTTGCTAACAAGGTAGACATTACTTGCGGTGCCATCTTTTCGATTTTACTTCCTAATTTTTGATGTCTAAAATTTTAGCTAGTAGCTGGAAGTTCCTGCAAGCCAATTTTTTTGCACTTTCGGCATTTTCTCTCGCCTGCGCACCCAACTTCTCAAGGTCTTGAAGACCAGCTGATGCGGAATCGAGCCACTTTTGCTCCAGCTGATCGTCGCCGCCCTCCTTGGGCAGAATTAAGATTGGCTGCCCAAATTGGCGAAGCACGTGTTCGACTTTTGCGTCGTAAGTTAGCCCTAAAACCGGTATTCCTTCTTTGAGCGCGAAAATCAGGGCATGCAGTCTCATGGCAACAACCAGGTCCAAATGACGCATCAGGCTGACCCACTGACTGGGTCTTTTGAGATCTTTCGTATCGAGTACCATGCCCTGGCGGCCGGCTTGCTTCCAGGCTTCCAAAAACGGCTCCAGTTGCGGCAAATCTTGCTCTTTTTGCAGCGGCAGGAGCACGAGGGCTGCATCTTTGGGCAGTGTCTTCAGAAGCACCGACAGAAGAATCGCTCTTCTGCCCTCTGAGAAATTATGACTGTTGCGCAAAGAAAGTCCGACAATAAGCCGATTTCCATTGCGTAATTTATCTATTTGCCGGCCGACTCCCTCCGGCAGAGCCGTTTCATCCAGCGTCCAGACCGGGTCTGCTGTTAATTCGGCTTTTATCTTCCAATTCTCCAGCATTGCCAAAGATGCTTTGTCGCGCACGGTGATGTCTTGTGAAAGCTTGGCGGCCAGACGGGTTGCCACTTTGCCTGTCTCGGAATCGAGAGGTCCCAGACCCTGTGCAAAGATGATCGGATGCGCGCCGAACGCCCGGGCCAGAGCGATTTGTCCGCCGTAGTATATGGTCGAGCCGGGTGATTTAGTGTCCTGAAAGAGACCGCCGCCGCCGCTGATGAACAGTTTTGCCTTGGGCAGCAATTTCAGCAGCGAAGCCGCTTTCCAACGGCTGACAGCCTCTACTCCGTAAATTTCTCTGTGTGTCTCGGGAGCATTGGACAAGACGACGATCTTGTCTTTGGCGACCGACTTTTCCAATTCTCGAATAATCGACTCTAAAATCGCTTCGTCGCCCAGGTTTCCAAAGCCGTAGTAGCCGGAAATCAATACAAGGGATTTGGGGCTGTTCGACATGCTTTCCTAATTCTTCGACGCAATGAAGAAGATAGCAGATAGAATATCTTGATTCCGAAAAATTCATGCGGTTACAAGATTGAGAGAAGCGACTAAATTGAAAAAACAGCGAGGGGCCGCGGAGATTGGGTCGCCAGCTGAGCTTTGCGATTGCCTGAAAGAATATGGCGACGTTTTGTATCTGCTTCCCGGCCTGCCGCGCGAATTGCCTGAACAGTTCGATGCCGGTGAGAGGAAGGTAAATTTCGTCACTCTCAGCGAACACAAAAGCATCATCGAATACTCGATTCCCGACCAGGTGATTTCGACAAGTCTGGGCATAACGGTCGGCGAACTTGACTCCATAACTGCAAAAAATAAGCAGTTTTTGCCGATTTCCGCCGCGCCCGGATGCACCCTTTTCGAAGTGATTAGCAGCGGTGATGGGGGGCTCTGGGAGCACGCTTTCGGCGGACCGCGCGATCTGGTTATGGGTCTTCATGCCGTTCTTGCAGGCGGCGATACGATCAAGACCGGCGGCAAAGTCGTGAAGAATGTCACCGGATACGATACTACAAAGATATTCGTGGGCGGGCGCATGTATTTTGGCGTGCCCGTCGCCGCGCACCTGCGTTTGTATGCCAGACCGGAATGGACGCACACAATTGAATTTGGCGCTAATTCGGTTCTGGAATTGCTCGATCAGGCTTCGGTTTTCATGCAATCGGACATTCCGATTACGGCTTTGATTATCTCCGGCTGCAGAGACAGTGGAGCCCAGATGTTCGTCCAATTGTCCGGGCACAAGGTTGTGGTGGAGGAGCTTGTAAAGCCTCTCAAAGCAATTGCTGTCAAATCGCTCAGCCTCGCCGAAGACGCTTGCGAGTTTGGTGCGGCGGATGAGAAATTGCTGCGATACTGCCAATCAGAAATTGATTCTATTGAGATATCCGGTTCGATTTCGCAGTTGCGCCTTGTTCTTTCGCTTCTGCAAGAGACGATTTCCGGAAAGACCGAAATCAGAATTCGCCCGGGCACCGGGCGGCTGCTGATTGCTTGCCTCTCCAAGCAGGAGAAGAACTCAGTGCTCGAGCGTCTGAGAGATGAGCTCGAGCGGGCGGCAGTCTGTCTTGTCGCAGCGTATGGCGACGAAACTTTTGAAAGAAGAATCGAGCGAATCGGTCTGGCTGAGGAAGGCAACAGCAATCAAGCGATCGTTCGCTCTCTCAAATTGCGTTTCGATCAAAAACGTATATTCAATCCACTGGTCAGCTGGTAGCGCTGCCCATCGATTTCGACCCGAACGGCACTGCAGTACAATTACTTTTGTATTGACGAAGAGGCATCATTGGCGTTACCGGATAATCCAGTAATCTCTCCTGCGACAGGCAAGCTTGACGCCGACTTGCTCTCCGCCTGTATTCACTGTGGTCTCTGTTTGCCTGCCTGTCCGACATACCAGGCGACGGGCAGAGAGTCGGAGTCGCCGCGCGGGCGTATATATCTGCTTGGTCTGGTGGAAAAGGGCGAAATTCCTTTTGCCGGTGAGGCTGCCGAACATATCGAATCTTGTCTGGGTTGTCTGGGTTGCCAGACGGCATGTCCTTCGGGGGTTCGATACGAAGAGATTTTGAACCAGGCTCGCCCGCACTTGAAACGAGCTCGCCCGAAACTTTTGCGAGCAGCTTTGCGTTTTGGCTTCAGTCATGTCTTGACCAATTACTGGTTGCTGATTATTGGCGCAAAACTGTTGCGCCTTCTGCAGCAGATTGCTCCAAAAGGGACCAGGCGGCAGAGAAGGCAGAGTGTTCTCTCCGGTATGACGTCATCTTCATTGATAAACAGATTGAAAGCATATGCAGCTTTCGTGCCGGAGGTGCCGCACTACAAGCCTCATCCTCGCAGACTGGAGACCAAGACCCCCGGCAGCGAGACTATGCAGCTTTTCAGCGGTTGCGTGATGGATGTCCTGTACAACCAGGTCAATCATGCCAGCGCCGAACTGCTGGTCAAGCAGGGTTGCGCCGTCGAGAGAAACGAGCAGTCTTGTTGCGGGGCATTGGCTTTTCATGCGGGTGAAAACGATATTGCGCGCAGACTGGCGAAAGAGAATATCGAAAAATTCAAGTCCACGGACGGCAAGATTGTCGTTACGTCTGCAGGCTGCGGTGCCATGCTGAAGGAGTATTCGCATCTCTTTTCGCCGGATGATCCGTGGCATGCCAGAGCCGAGCAATTTTGCCAGCGCGTTGTCGACATAGTGGAAGTTTTATCTGCCGACCGGATCTCAGCTCAAGAAGCCTTGTCCGGACGTCCGGCCAAGATCGACCTGCCTGCAGCCTCAGTGGCTTATCATGCGGCTTGCCACCTGGCACATGCTCAGGGTATTCACAACCAGCCGAAGGAAATTCTTCTCGGCTTGCACGAGAAGCTGAAGGAAAGCGGCAAGAAAATGACATTGGTGGAATTGAAGGAAGCCGAGCATTGTTGCGGCAGTGCAGGAATTTACAACGTGATCAATACCGAACTCAGTCTCGAGGTTCTCGACCGCAAAATGGAAAACATCGAAGAGACCCGGGCGGAAGTGGTTGTTACAACCAATCCTGGTTGCCTTTTGCAACTGAATGCCGGTGCGCGGTTGACGAATTCTCCTGTAAAAGTCATGCACTTGGCCGAGTTTGTGGCACGCGCCTATCCGGCTGAATAGTTAATGGCTTAAACGCCCGCTTGCGGTAAACTTTTGACAATGTCGCGGCGGCAAGCCGTCTTCAGGCGAAATCGATAACGAAATCCGGATGGATATTGGTCGTGGTGTCGAATTTATATACAAACACTGCTTGCATACTGATTATTGATGAGAGTGCAGTGCTTCGCCAGCATTCCTTGAATATGGTCGAAGAACTGGGTTTGATTGCTCAGTCGGTTGCCGATATTGAAGAGGCGATGAAGCGTCTTCAGAAGAAGCATTTCGACGTTGTTCTTGTGGAAGTCAAAGCACCTGAGCAACATGCCATTCAAAGATTGGAAGCCTTGCGCAGAGCCACAGCCGCTCTGAAGAAGAAGGTGCCGGTCGTTGCCATGTCTTCTGGCCTGAAACGCGGACCTTTGCTGGGAGCCGGAGCCGACGACATCCTCATGCGCCCCTTTATGGTCGGTGAACTCGAGGCCGTTATCGACCGCTGGCTGAGCCCGGGCGTAATTTCTTAGAGCCGACCTTCACGCATGATTCGCGATGCTTGTTGTCAGGCGTCTTGCAAGGTTAGGTTACCGTAATACTGTTTATTTGCTGAAAAGCACGCTGCATTGCGCAATTTTGCCCGATTATAATTAGGTCGGCGAGAAGAAGGTGCCGCCTTACGTTATATATGGCGCCTGACCAAGAGGATTCCTGCTCATGACTGCCATGGTTGCGCACAGAAAAGTCGAACTCTTCGAGGGCGATTTGCCTGACGAGCGCTTTGCGCACTACATGAAGAAGGCTCATATAGCTGTAGATACGGAGACCAGAGGTCTCAACATTTCAAGAGATCGTTTGTGTCTGGTTCAAATTTGCGACGACGAGGGCATTGTCAGCTTCGTTCGCTACAAGGACAAGAACAGCTTCCCAAAAGAGAGCAACGTTAAGAAGCTGATGGAAGCCCCGGGGGTGATTAAGCTGTTTCACTACGCACGTTTTGACGTGTCGGTAATGAAGCACTATTTGAACTGCCAGACCACGCCTATCTTCTGCACAAAGATCGCATCCAAGCTGGTTCGTACTTACACTGACAGACACAGTCTCAAAGATCTGGTCAGCGAGCTTTTGCAAATCGAATTGGACAAGACCAACCAGTCGAGCGACTGGGCTCGTCATGACCTATCAGAATCTCAAATGGAATACGCTGCCAATGACGTGCGCGTCTTGCTGCCCATTTACGACAGGATTCTGGCGATGTTGAAACGCGAGGAGCGCGAGCAAATCGCGCAACGATGTTTCGAGGCAGTGCAGGTAGTCTGCGATTTGGATTTGAAGGGTTTTTCAAACGTCTTTGAACACTAGGCAAATTGGAGTTGGTTTCATGGAAAAGCTGATCTACGAAAAGTCGAGCCCGGGCAGAAGGGCGCTTGTGATTGAAAAATCCGGTGTGAAAGAGAAGAAGGCCAGTGACCTGATTCCCGCCAAGTTTATTCGCAAAGAATCAGCCAAACTTGCTGAAGTCAGCGAGTTGGAGGCAGTTCGCCACTTCGTTCGCCTCTCGCATCTCAACCATGCAATCGACAAGGGTTTCTACCCGCTTGGTTCATGCACTATGAAGTACAACCCGAAAATCAATGACGCGATGGCCGCTCTTGAAGGCTTCCGTGAATTGCACCCGATGCAGCCCGAAGATCAGATTCAAGGCGCTCTCGAATTGATTTACAACCTGGAGCGCAGCATCTCGGAAGTTGTCGGCTTGCCCGCGGTTACGCTGCAACCGGCTGCCGGCGCCCATGGCGAGATGACCGGCTTGCTCCTTATCAGAGCTTATTTCCAAGCCAAAGGTGACAAGGCTCGCAATAAAGTCATCGTTCCTGACACCGCTCACGGTACCAACCCGGCGACTGCAGCTCTTTGCGGTTTCGATGTTGTCGAAATCAAATCGAACGATCGCGGACTGGTCGACATCGAGGCTTTGAAAGCAGCTCTGGGACCGGACGTCGCAGCGATCATGTTGACCAATCCGAATACTCTGGGACTCTTCGAAGAAGAGATTGATGTTTGCCAAAAACTGGTCCACGATGCGGGCGGATTGCTCTATTACGATGGTGCCAACTTGAACGCCATCATGGGTCTGGTTCGTCCGGGCGATATGGGTTTTGATGTTTGCCACCTGAATTTGCACAAGACCTTCTCGACTCCTCACGGCGGCGGTGGACCGGGCGGCTGCGCAGTAGCTTGCCGCAAGGAATTGGAGCCGTTCTTGCCCAAGCCGGTTATCGTCAAAGAGGGCGAGCGTTTCCATCTCGATTGGAATCGTCCGCAATCAATCGGCAAAGTAAAAGGGTTCTATGGTAATTTCGGCATTCTCGTGCGCGCCTATTCTTATATCCTGGCTCACGGAAAAGAGGGCTTGGCTCAAGTCTCTCGAGATGCGATTTTGAACGCCAATTATTTGAAGAACAAACTGAAGGGTCGCTTCACAGTGGCATATCCTCAAGCCTGCATGCACGAGTTTGTCCTTTCCGGTAATCAGCAGAAGGAACGCGGTGTCTCGACTACCAATATGGCCAAGCGCCTGCTCGACTACGGCGTCCACGCCCCGACCGTCTATTTCCCTCTGGTTGTGCCGGAAGCAATGATGATCGAGCCGACCGAAACAGAGACCAAAGAGACGCTCGATGAATTTATCGATATCCTCACCAAGATTGATGAAGAATCGAAAAATGAACCGGATACTGTGCGCAACGCGCCGTACACGACGCCTGTAGGACGCTTGGACGAAGCCCTGGCGGCTCGTAAGCCGAACCTCTGCTGGTCTGCCGGTTGCGATTAATCGCAACGCCAGAGCGCTACCGATTGCTCGTGATTTTTCAGCTTTCCCTGTAGTGCGAAATCCGTCAATTTTTCGGACTATAGCAAAGACCTTTTGCTACGTATTAATGCGGGTTTTCAGCGCTTGATATGCGGCCGGGATTTTTCAATGCAGGAGCGGTAAATTCGAAAGCCTCTCCAGTTGGGCTTTCCGGCTTCTGCCCTTGAGTCCGAAAAAGCTTCACTTTTCGGACTGAAGAGGCAATGGAATTTTCCGGCTGGCCAAGAGCCGAACTTGCCGCGTTGGTTGAGCTAGATGGGCCCTTGCTAGAGAAGATGCTTGAAACGGACTGAGAACTTGAGATAGGCAATCTTTTCTTGAATGCGCTCTATTTCTCTCTTTGTCCCTTTGATTGGAGTCAGGCAGACAAGTGCCGAAAGATTGATGAAAAGCATTGGAGTAATCGCCATCATCAACTTGCTCATATCATCGCCGTGGAATTCTGTATAACACTTCATCGCCAACCCGAAGCCGATCAGACTCAAAGTGACGAAGATCGTCCAGTGCATGATCAGAAAAATTCTTTCGCGCATTAGTAAGACGAGCAGTGAGCCCAGCTCTCTAGAGATTGCAGGATCTACGGTATTGCGCGTTCTGGGACGGGCAAATGACGGTGCCTGAGCGCCTCCGGGCGCATTGTTGCAGACCGACTGGGCCGTATCCATTTGCGGACGGTGCATTGATACACCGCACTCTCCGCAAAATCTCGCTCCTGCGTCATTGGGCGACGAACAGGCCGCGCATCTAACGCCGCTGCGAATTGCAGTTTGAGAGTTGAAGGACATGCGAATCTCCGCGCGCTAAGGAAGGCAGCAGATTCCAAATGGCAAGACCAGGGGTAAGGTTGGCAATGCCAAATATAAAGGAATTGTACAAACACATAACGCCAAGCGTTTCGCCGGGAGGATGAAACTTCAGTAAGGAAGCGGTATCACGCGGGAAGTTGAGAAGTTTCAAAGTAATTCAATCAGGGGGATGAGCGGCTCGACAGTCCTCGCGTCTTCCTCTTTTTGGCAGTAAAGTCAGAGCAGGAAAAATCAAGAAATGGAAAATAGCCCTACCTAGAATGAATGCACAATCGGCAGAGAAGATAGTTTGAACGATACTGCGAGAATGCCAGAGCACATAAAGCCTGTAGCCGACGCGATCAGGTTTATTGAAGAACGGCTTGAAGAGCCGCTTGATGTCAGGCAGGTGGCCGGGCACATCGGATTTTCGGAATACTATTTCCATCGTATGTTTCTCAGCGTACTCGGCGAATCGGTTGCGGAGTACGTGCGAAAACGCCGATTATCAGAGGCTGCGCGCCGTATGCTCGCAAAGGATGAGAAGCTTATCGAAATCGCTCTGGCGTGCGGTTACGACAGTCAGGAAGCCTTTACCAGAGCCTTTAAAACTATGTTCGGTATGACTCCGGGCGCGTTTAGAAAGCGCGGCAAAATGTCTCTGGAAAAGAAACCGGCAACTGTCGACATGATGCTTCATTTGGAGGAAGGTGGATTGACTATGCAACCCGAAATCGTTGAACACAAAGAAGAATTGGTAATTGGCATGGGAGGCAGCTTTGCGGAGAATCCATTTTGGGAGATCAACAAGCTCTGGGACAAATTCAACCAGCGCGAAAATGAAATTCCTAACTTGAAAGGCAATTACGCACTGGGCGTCTGCATGCCGAAACACGACGATTTGCCTGTCAAAGAGGGCGACACGTTCGTCTATATTGCCGGACGTCCTGTCACGAGTCTCGATGAAGTTCCCGACGGCATGGTGGCAGTGAAAATCCCGGCGCGCAAATATGCCAAATTCACGCACAAGGGACTGTTGACGAATCTTCCTCACACAGTCAATTACATCTGGGGAACATGGCTTCCGAAGAGCGAATACAAGCACGCTCACAGCCCTGATTTCGAATTGTATGACGAACGTTTCGATGTCCAATCTCTGTCAGGCGAGATCGATATCTTCGTTCCGATAGCGTAGTTGTCGGCCTTGCCCGCAAGGATAGATCGGATTAATTGATTCTACGATGAGCGAGTCAGATGGTGGTATTCCATTTGAGCGCGCAGAAATTGCAGCCTTTGTTGCAGTCTGTAGATCTCCCGCTTGGTTCCTCGGATTGGAATCATCGTGACAAATCCCAGTCCGTTGACAAAGAGAAATGGAGTAAAGGCAATGATCAGCTTTGCCATCTCATCGCCGTTGAACTCGGTGTAGGCTTTGAGCGAAAGCGAAAATCCGAATAGATTCACGCCCAGCAATACGACCGTGTTCAAGATCAAAATAAATCGCTCTCTGAAGAGTGCCGACATAATCGAATTTATTTCAGCTCTGACTTTAGGCGTTATGTCGGCAAATTGAGCGCGTGCAAAATTGGGCGTCTCATTGGTGCATCGCACCGGCTTCGACTCTTCATGACGAGCTTTCAGCGGAACGGCCATGACATTGCCGCATTGCCCGCAAAATTTTGCCTGCGATTCGATTTCCTCGTTGCATTGCCCGCAGCGTAAAGTGCGGAATGCCTTGGCCAATTCGTGTCTGTTGATGGAAGAAGCGCTAGTCACGGCTCTGTGACCCGTTATGAATCTGAGTATCAATCTATGAGTCCATAATAGGACTGTCTGGAAAAAAGTGTGCGTAATTTAATCGTCTCCACCGGCCATTAGTGGGGATCTTACGCAGTGACAGATGAAGGCTGGATTGCTTAGACCAGAGTACGCAGTCGAGCCGCTGCTCTTATGAGCTTAATTGCTCCACCCGGATTGAATTTGCCTTCGGTAAATACTTCCTTCATTACCACCTGCGAAATCATGCTGCTGTCTCTCATGGCGATGCGCTGAGCAAACGGCATGGCTGCATCGACAAAGTTGAAATCAGGATTGATCACCAGCGCTACGCCTTCCAATGTGAGCAAGGCTCGCATCACGTAAGTGAATTCAGTCGGCAACTTGAACGGATACCGGTAACAAACATCAGAGAAGTCGAACAGCACTTTGCGAAACTGGACGCGATTCAAACCTTCAGAAAAACGCGAGTTGATGATCGGTGTCAATTCCGCGGCCAGCGCCTCGCGGTCTACGTTTTCTTGCAAGAAGCCCATGCCGATGAAATCATCCACTAGGGCAAGATAATCCTTTTGAATCACGTGAATGAACGAATTGACCAGGTGTTGTTTCAACTCATTGCTCAAGCGCCCCACCATGCCGAAATCGAAGATACCGATACGACCGTCCGGCATCACGCGCATGTTGCCCGGATGCGGGTCGGCGTGGAAGAAACCATCTTCGAGCAATTGTTTGAGATAGAAATTGGCACCGATTTTTGTAAGCTCGGCTCTGTTGAAGCCCTGTTTTTCCAGAGAATCGATATCCGTCACTCTCGTGCCCGGCACAAACTCGATGGTCAGTACGCGCCGGCCGGTCAAACGCCAGACGATGCGCGGGATATAGATGTTGGGGTGATTGCGGAAATTGTGGCGGAATCTGTCGGCATTTCGTCCTTCGCGGATATAGTCGATTTCCTCGAATGTGGTTCGTGCGAATTCTTCGTTGACCATCGGCCAGTCCGTGTGGCGGCAGAGGCTGGGATAATTCATTACCTCATCGGCAACGGCACCCAGGACTTGGACGTCATGCGCCAGTCTCTGCGAGAGATCAGGGCGCTGCACTTTGACGACGACGGAGCGACCATCTTTGAGAGTGGCTCTGTAAGCTACGGAAAGAGAAGCTGCAGCGATCGGCTCGCAGTCGAAGTGAGCGTAAAGCTGCTCAGGCGGCGCGCCTAGCTCGCGAATAATGGTTTCTCTGGCAATCGCATACGGGATCGGGCTTACTTCTTCCTGCAATTTCGCCAGTTCCAACATGGCGGGAAGCGGCAGAAGATCGGCTCTGGTAGAGAGTGTCTGGCCGATCTTGATGAAAGTCGGACCGAGCGCATGCAGCTTTTTCAACAGCCAGGCGCCCAGAAGGCGGTATTCCTCATACTTCTCGTCGCTCAGCACCGCACTTTCGACATCCGAACCTTCTTTAGAGGTACGCTCGAATTCGTCCATGTGGTAGCGTGCAAAACCGTGCACCGCTCTGATTATTACCCAGACAATCGGGAAAACTCTGAGCGCCTCTTTCCAGCCTTGCAGCTTGTATATACGCACGAAGACTCGCACCGTCGACTTGACCAGTGCCCATTTCGTGACATCGCGGAAGCTTTCTCTGACCGGATTGAAATTGCGTTCGGCTGCCGAGCCGATACTCGAAGGTGCCGGGGCAGGACCGGCATCGACCTTAGGGGCGGCCATTTCTGGAGGCTTTTCTGTTACTTGAGCTTTCACTAGGCGAACGACTTCACTTGATACCCTTGACCTCTAGTGTAAGGGCTCTTCCTTTGTTGTCAGCAGCTATAAGACATAAATTAAAGTTCTACTGACCAGCTTAAAACCCGCTCACCATGAGGTTCACATGCAGGGGGTGCCGGTCTTGGTCGACAAGAGGGGCTGGAAGGGCTTGCTGGCAGAGCATTTTGAGCAATCGCTCACTTGTTGCATACCGTTACTTCCGCCCTCTAAGATTTCAATTCAGCCTGGCAAATCAACGGCGGTTGAGCGCTTCGTATTGCTTGGCGATAATCTCTCTGACCCCTTTGTCGGCAAGCGACATCAAATCGGCGAGTTTGGCGGAGTCATAGGGCTTGGTTTCTGCCGTCATCTGCAATTCCAGTATCCTTCCGGACTCCGTAAGGACGATATTGCCGTCCATTTCCGCTTGTGAGTCTTCGGAGTAATTGGGATCAAGCAAAAGTTGTCCTTTCACCTGGCAGACGCTTACAGCCGCCAGATGCTCGGTCAAAGGCAGCTCATCCCAGAGCCCCTCCTTGCGTAATTTGGTCAGCGCATCGTGCAGGGCAAGAAAGCCTCCGCAGATACTGGCCACGCGGGTTCCGCCATCCGCCTGGAAGACGTCGCAGTCGATCGTAATCGTGCGTTCGCCCAAGGCTCGCCGGTCAACGACAGTTCTCAAACACCGACCGATTAATCGTTGAATCTCGTTGGTTCGCCCGGAAGGCTGTCCTCGGGTCACTTCGCGCGCTGAGCGCACCAGTGTCGAGCCGGGCAGAAGTGAGTATTCTGCCGTTATCCAGCCCTCACCCTTGCCGATCAGAAAAGCAGGAACCCGCTCCTCGATCTTTGCAGTTGTAAAAACCTTGGTATCACCGAATTCCACCAGCACCGAACCATCGGCATTCTTAGTGAAATTGCGGGTGAATTTTACTTGTCTTAGCTGATCCCACTGTCTATTGTCGCGCCGCCGGAACATTCATTGCTCGCTTTCTTATTAGTGATTCCGCTATCTCAGCGTTTTAAGCTGGGACATTCTTCCTGGCACGCGAGTCATTATCGGTTATTGGCAAGATCAGGAACGCAAACGGCTAAATCTGAGTTGTCTGACTTCGGCTGTTCCCTTAAGAATGAACTGTTTGCCCGGGACGACTTTCAGGTCAGTAAAACTGAACTGTATGTCATCAGATCTTTTACCCCAGTTCGACAGTCCGTTCACCTTATTCACAAGTAACTTGGCAATTTCGGGACTGAGAGTTTGTCCATTGGTACTTACTTCGGTGTCCTGCATCTCCACCCAGCCGTCTTTCAGCCCTAATTTTGCCTTGATGGCAACCGGAATGGGAACACCCACTTGGCCCAGTCCGACTCTTGTGACCAGGTTCATATTGACCGAATTCGACTTGGCCAGTTTGATATCGCCCTGGGTCAAGCTAAATCCTATATTGCCGCCCATTTGCCCGAGCAGATTGGCCAGCATACCCCCCGATTTGGTGGCTGAATAGGAAAGCCTGTCTAGTGTGCGGGGCGAATTGATAAACCGGTTGAGACTGTCCTGCGAAACAGTCGCCGTTACTTGAGCCTGGGCCGGGGTAGTAAAGCGGAGAGTCTTATGATTGAGAAGAATGCCGGTGTCGAAATTGAGATCGCCTGCCGTCGACAACACCAAATTATCTATCGTGAAGTCCTGGAAAGTGCCGCCGTTAACGGTTATGTCGAGCGACTTGAGAATGCCTTCATTTAGATCGAGATTGCGTGCCGTGAGGTGAAGCTGCTTGGCCGCACCGTCCAGGAATTGGCCGTCTTCCATGTCGATATCCAGCTTCCCGAAGCGACCTGAATTGATATCCACAAAAGATATCGGTGGCGCCATGATCGGCCCCTGATTATTGAGAGCAGGCTGGCCGAGGGCTCCATTGTCGGCGGCTTTGCCGAAAGCGTCTTTGATCGCCTGAGCCGGGTCTATACCTTGCTGTTGAGCTTGATTGGCTCCGCCCAGCGGACCGCCCCCGTTCTGCCCGTGGGCTGCATCTAGATTGAAGGAAAAAGTCGCCAGTGCAGCCAGCGCCAATGACACGGCCAGAGGGCGCTTGTATTTTCTCCTGCCTGCGTGACGCGTGTCGATGCTGGAGTAGACCTGCATGTTCTTATCTCCTCGATTGCAAATGTATAAGTGTTGGGCCTCTAGCCTGTCACCTTTTAGCATCCTTGGAATGTGTATTCAATCGAACGCACCCCATGAGTGAAAAGACAACGGATTGGAACTTTTGTTCCACAAAGTAAAAGCCACCACGAGAACAACGTCTGGTGGTGGCGAGTACATTTTTCGATCAACCGTCCCTTTTGATTGGGACACCAAACTACGGGGTGGTAGTAGCTGTGCTGGTGCTGTCAGTTGTTGTTGCGGTTGTGGTGGTGGTAGTGGTGGTGGCGGTGCTAGCTGCATCCGGAGTGGTGGTTGCGGTGCTAGCTGCATCCGGAGTGGTCGTGGTCGAGCTGGTAGTGGTGCTCGTCGTCGACGAACTATCGGTGGAACCGCTGCAAGCTGACAGAGAAGCCACTAGAACCAAACTGGCTGCTGCCAAAGCGATATTTCTGTAAGTCATAAAACTGAATCGTCTCCTTTTAGCTGACTACGTTATCTCGAGGACTCTTCAAAGGGGCAATAGTAATACATATGCCAACCTGAAACGGCCGAATTCTAACAGGTAAATAGTAGCTGATCAAATTGAATTCGTGTGTTGTAAATTCGCTTGAAAACGCTAAAACATTTACGCCGCTTGCGTTTATACAAACTGTCTCGATGTCATTATTTCGAAAGAATTGTGTCGCTTGACTTCAAGAAATATTGTCTTGAATAAATAAACTCAATGCCATCAAGCCGTTATCAAAGAGTGTCCGTTCATCTCTTGCGGCTTCTCGATGCCCATCAGTTGCAAAACGGTAGGAGCGACGTCAGCAAGAGTTCCATCCTCCAAACGCCAACCTTTATTCGACATTGCGCCGGACTTGCCGTTTTTGCCTGAGAAATCTGCCACCACGAATGGTACCGGGTTGGTAGTGTGAGCAGTGTGCGGTTCGCCTGTATTCAGATCGATCATTTGTTCGACATTGCCGTGATCGGCCGTCACTAATAAGATGCCTCCCGCTTCCTGGGTCGCCTGCAGAAGTTCGCCAAAAGCGCGGTCTACCGAGTCCACAGCCTCCACGCCCGCTTCCAATATGCCGGTATGTCCGACCATGTCCGGATTGGCGAAGTTGAGAACGATAAAAGGATACTCGCCGCCTCGGATCGACTGGCAGGCCAGTTCGCAAACTTTGGGTGTCTGCATTTCGGGCGCTCGATCGTAAGTGGCGACTTTTAGTGACGGGACAAGAATTCTGCTTTCACCAGGCTCTTCCCTTTCTCTGCCGCCGTTGAAGAAATAGGTCACGTGTGCATATTTTTCCGTCTCGGCAATGTGCAATTGTTTCAAACTCTTGCAAGAAAGCAGTTCCGGAAGCGTGTTCGTAATATCGGATGCCGGCAGAGTTTCCGGCGAAAAGGCGATCGGTAATTTCAGAGATGAATCGTACTCGGTCATGCACGCATAGTAGATCTCCGGCATCGATGGTCGCGGGAAATCTTCGAAGTCTTTCTGTGTCATCACTCTGCTTATCTGACGCACACGGTCTGGACGGAAATTGAAACAGATCATGCTGTCGCCGCTTTTCACCGGCCGCGCAGTCACTATCGCCGGCTCGACAAACTCATCGCTCTTGTCTTGCTCGTAAGAATTGCGCACCGCTTCTTGCGCGCTGGCTGCGGACACTCCCTCGCCCAGTACAATCGCTCGCCAGAATTTCTCCACGCGATCCCAGCGTTTGTCTCTGTCCATCGCATAATATCTGCCGCATACGACGCCGATTTTGCCGACGCCCTGCAACTTTTCTTCCAGCTCTCTCATGAAGCGCAATGCCGATCTGGGCGGGGTGTCCCTGCCGTCCAGGATTGGGTGCACGATCAATTCTTTCACTTTTCGGCGTTTGGCCAATTCCAGCAAACCGTCCAGATGATCGGGGCTGGAATGAACGCATCCATCCGATACAAGCCCGAATATATGAAGGGCGCCATTGTGCTCCTGGGCGTACTCGACCGCATTTGTCAGGACTGGATTGGTGAAGAATGAGCCGTCCTGAATCGTGCGGCTGATGATTGTCAATTTTTGTACGACCGATCTGCCGGAGCCGATGGTCAGATGGCCCACCTCGGAATTGCCCATCAAGCCTTTCGGCAAGCCTACTGCCTCACCGGAGGCGTCCAATCGGCTGTTGGGAAAATCGTGCAGCAAACGCGCGTAATTTGGCGTTCTTGCAAGCTTGACCGAATTGCCTTTCGTCTCCGGTGAAATTCCCCAGCCATCCAAAACCAAAAGCGTTACGGGTCCCAAATTGCGCCTCACTTATAAATGTATGCAACTGCAAAGGAAATTAAGGTAAAGCCAGGCTCAGCGCCTCCGCCCTATCGTACTGTACGGCAACGATGTAATGGGCCAACGGAAAAGATATATATCCGGGCAAGGATAAGATTTATTTGTCTTTTCTGTGTATCTTTGGAAGCTGTTCGGTTTAAGCCTGAGTTTCGAAATACACATAAAGTGATGTCTGACGTAGCCAGTCAAGACAATACAAAAGACAAAGCCCAGAGCGGACGCGCCCAGAGGGGGGATAACGCTCGCGCATCGCAGCCGCCGTCAAATTCTCCGCCTTGCCAAACTTCTCAGGTTTCCGACACTTCCCGGTGGATAGCCGAGGTAAGTCATGAGCTGCGCTTGCCCATCGCCAATGTCAGTTTGCTTGTGGAAACGCTACTGGATGGCGGGCTGGAAGACGCACAGGTGGCGCGCCGCATGCTCGAGAGAGCCCAGCAGGAGTGCGCGCGCCTAAAGAGTCTGGTCAACGATCTGCTTTCGGTCGAGAAGCTTTCGGAAACCCGCGAGCAGATAGCGCGCGAATGGGTGGACTTAGCCGGTCGTGCGCAATACGCCGTCGAGTCGACGCAAAAATTGGCTGATGCCGGTGCGGTGAAAGTCAGTATCTCGGTCGAGCCGGGTTTTCGCGTATATGCAAATGCCCCCCAAATCGATCAGATTTTGCTGAATCTCTTGGAAAATGCGGTCAAATTCACGCCGGAAGGTGGAGTGGTCACAATCAGATCCGGCGCCCCCGGCTGTTTTTCCGTCAGCGATACGGGCATCGGCATGCCGGAAGCCGAGATACCGAAGATCTTTGCACGCTTCTACAGAATTGACCGCTCGCGCAGCAAAGGATCGACCGGTCTAGGCTTGTCTATCGTTAAGCATATTCTTGATTTGCACGATGCTAAGATAAATGTTCAATCGAAAGAGGGGGAGGGCTCCACATTTTCCCTGGAGTTCCCCGGTCCACGCTTGGGCGGCGGAGGCTAGGAAAACAATATGAGCAAAGCGCCCTTAAAAGTTATGCTGATTGATGATGACGAGACGATTCTCGATACGCTTCAATTCAATTTGAGACGGCATGGATTCGAGACTTTCACGTTCAAAAACGGCAAGCACGCTCTTGCCGAATTCGATGAGAAGAACCCTTCTCTGGTGATCATCGATTGGATGTTGCCTGATCTGGTCGGTCCTGAGATTTGCAAACTGATTCGCTCGCGAAGCTCCGATGTGCCGATCCTTATGCTCACCGGTCGTGCCAGACCGGATGACGTAGCGGAAGGTCTGGCCAGCGGCGCTGACGATTATCTGGCCAAACCTTTCAGTGTCGTTGAGCTGATGGCTCGTATTCAGGCTCTTTTGCGGCGCAGTTTGAAAGACACCGCTGCCGCAAAGGGCTCCGGCAAGATCATTGTCGGTGAGCTGGTTCTTGATGACGATGCAAAATTGGTGACGCACAAGGGAAAACCGGTAGACCTTTCACCGAAGGAATTTTCTCTTCTAAGAGTATTGATGAAAAATGTTGGCAAGACTCTCTCCACTGAGACTCTGCTCAACAAAGTCTGGGGCGCGGACTTCCAGGGCGACACCAAAACCGTCGCCGTCCATGTTCGCTGGCTCAGACAAAAACTGGAAGGAGATCCGAAAAATCCCATTCTGTTGGAGACCGTCCACCGCTCCGGATATCGTTTGAACGAAACAGGATGATGCATCACATTCGGTGCGACATTCAAGGTGACCAGTAATTGAAGGTATTCTGATTTTAGAGGAAAGAAAGAGTGACAGCCGAAGCGATAACCTTACTCAAAGAAGATGTGCTTTCTCTCGGGCGCATGGTTGATAACACCGTCGACATGGTGACCAACCTTTTGAGGCAAGACGACTCTGCTCGGCTCGAAGAAGTTGAAGACCAGGAGAAGAAAATCAACGATTGGTCTCAAGAGATCGAAGAGAAGTGCCTGGAACTTCTTATCGAAAAGGATAATCTGAGCGCCAAAGACGTGCGTACTCTAGTCAGCTGCACTCTCATCGTATCGAAGCTGGAGCGCCTGGGAGACCATGCCAATCGAGTTGCCCGCATTGCTTCCTGGGCACGTGAAGAAGAGATAGATGTTCCGGAAGAATTGCCGCAGATGAGCGCGGTGGTGCACCACATGATGCAAGATGCACTCTTGACCTTTGTCACCAATGACTTGAATAAGGTTTCCGAGGTCCTTCAGAAGGACAATCAGGTCAACTATTTGCACGACGTGATGTCCAAGCGCTTATTGTCCAAACTGGGAGAGCAGGAGCAAGCCAGCGCGCACATGGGAGCTCAATTCCTGTTTTGCGCCAGGTTTATCGAACGCATGGGCGACCTGTGCACCTCGGTAGCCAAAAGAGTGCACTTCATCAATACCGGCAAACGTCTTTCCTCGCGCAGCCCGGCTCCGGACAGAGGATAGAGATTTGCCAGTAATCGTCGTCGCCGGTGAAGAAGAATTCGAAGTTTCGCGAAAAGTCGCGGACTATAAATCGAAATTGCTCGATCCGCAGTGGGCCGGGTTCAATTTCACCAGATTGGAAAATTGCGATCTGAGCGAAATAATCGACGCCGCTGCTACGCTTCCATTCGGCATGGGCAACAAAGTGATTCTCATCGACCGTTGCGAGCTGTTCACTAAGAAGAGAGGCAAAGAGAAAGACAGCAAGAAAGAGGAGGCATCAGCGTCCAGCAAGGACAAACAACTGGAAGTCCTCGCTTCGGCGCTGAAGAATGTGGCGCCGAATACGTATATCATTTTTTCTTGCCCATACAATTTCGATTCGACGCTCAAGACATCGAAGGCTGTAAAACCTGTCTGCACTCTCGAAGAGTATCCGAAGGAGAAGTATTACAGCGGCTCGGAAAATCCCAAGCTGAACACTTGGTGCAACAAAGAGGCGAAGCGATTCGGCGCCACCATCGATGATGCGGCAATCTACTATTTGCTCGATAGTTTCGAGGCGGACTTGCGCAGTGTTTCTGCGGAGATTCAAAAGGCAGCCGTCAGCATATTGCCGGCCACGCACATTACTCATCAAACCGTGGTTGCTCTCAGCCCCCACCACTCTCACGTTTTCACCCTTGCCGAAGAATGGATAACCGGCAAGACCGGCCAAGCGCTCATGAGCTGTCAGGATATCTTGTCTCGTCAGAGCGGCATGCCGGTGATCGCGCTCTTGCAAACATTCCTTAGTAAGTGGATTCATATGCGTGCTCTGGTCGACAATATCAATTCCTCTCTGCCGGGCGGACCCGGTCTCAATCGGCGAGAATTGCCGCTGCAAGAGATGGCCAAGCGCATTGCCAGCGAGCTGGGACAGCGCTCCACATTCATCGTAGAACGCGACTTGCGCAATATTTCCAAGCATTCGCTCGATTCTCTGGTGGCGAAAAGAGAGCGTTTGACTCAGATAGAATATCTTGTCAAAACCGGACAAATGCCGGAAGCGCAGGCCTTGGAGTCGTTTATCGCCAGTTGACGATATTGGAAAATTGAAAAATTCGTAACGGGAAATCAGCAGGGAGCCGAAAAAAGCATGCAGGGCGAAAGATATGACGTCGATGAGATGACTTCGCGGGACATGTGGCGGATTTTTCGCATCATGTCGGAGCTGGTGGAAGGATTTGACGAATTGTCTAAGATACCGCCGGCGGTGTCGATCTTCGGAAGCAAAAACAGCCAGCCCGGTGACAAGGAATATGAAGTCTGCCGTACCATCGCGCAAAAACTGGCCGAGCGCAATTTCGCAGTCATCACCGGCGGCGGACCTGGCATCATGGAAGCCGGTAATAAGGGCGCCTATGAAGCCGGCGGTGTTTCAGTCGGTCTGGGCATCGACATTCCGGGAGAGGGCAAAGACAACCGGTATCAAACCGTTCCGCTCAACTTTCACTATTTTTTCGTGCGCAAGGTGATGTTCGTCAAGTATGCAGTGGCCTTCATCATGATGCCTGGCGGTCTGGGATCTCTGGATGAACTGTTCGAAGCCGCCACATTGATGCAGACAGGAAAAATCAAGCGTTTCCCACTCTATCTGGTCGGCAGCGACTTCTGGAAACCGCTGCTCGACTGGCTGAGCGGTCCGGTACTTGCCAAAGGTTTCGTCAAGCAACAAGACCTTGATTTGATGACAATCATCGATGATATCGACGAGCTGGTGGAAGCTATCTCTTATTGCAAGATTGATTTGGAGCCAGGGGTTAAGGCGATGCCGGCCAACCCTCCCACCAACCTTCCGAAGTAGCTTCCGGCAAGCTTTCATTAAACCCGTCTCTACAAAACTTGCACTTTGCTACTCGCCTAATTAAGGAATGTGGTAAAAGTTCGAGCCTCTATTGATCTTCCCAATATAATCCGCAGTTGAGCCACTTTTGAGAGTTCGGCGCGTTGTTGATTGCGCCCATGAAAGAAGTGTCCGATTAGTGTTGGGAGGAAGGTCCTTGAAGATTGCTGTTTGCGTAAAAGCGGTTCCTGATACGGATGCCAAGATCGCCATCGCCGGCGACAAGAAGAACATCGATTTCACCGGTGTTCGCATCGTCACAAGCCCCTACGATGAGTTCGCCATCGAAGAAGCGCTCAAGTTGAAAGAAAAGCATGGCGGCGAAACGACGGTATTCTCTGTCGGCGGCGCTGAAGCCACCGATGTTTTGAGAGACAGCCTGGCACGCGGCATCGACACAGCCGTGCATATCCAAGACGAAGAGTTTGCCAATCTCGGACCTCTGGGCACTGCCAAAGTTTTGGCCGCCGCCCTCAAGGATGGCGGATTCGATGCCATCTTCTGCGGTCAGCAAGGAGTAGGCGGCGACAACAACCAGGTTCCGGCAATGCTTGCTGAGTTGCTCAACCTGCCGCAAGCAACAATCATCGTCAAATTGGAAATCGACGGCAACAAATTCAAGGCTGAAAGAGAAATCGAAGGTGCTCACGAATTCGTCGAAGGCAGCCTTCCTGCAGTATTCAGCACACAGAAAGGTCTGAACGAGCCACGCTACCCTTCCATCAAAGGCGTAATGGCCGCTCGTCGCAAAGAAATCGCAGTGAAGAACGCTGAAGCGCTCGGCATCAAAGGAAAGTTTGCCGCCGATGTTCGCAAGATCAAAGTCAAAGAGATGATGCTGCCGAAAGAAAGACCGGTAGGCCGCAAGCTCGACGGCGATGTAGATGCGCAAGTCAAACAGCTGCTCGATCTTTTGAGAACGGAAGCGCGAGTTATTTAACGCGCAATTTGGGTGACGCGAGGCGTCGCCTCACAATCGGGTTTTCTTACAAGAAGAGTTTTTAGGAGAAGTGAGATGGCAGAAGGAATTCTAGTTTTCATCGAACAGCGCAACGGACAAATTCGCAAAGCGAGTTTGGAAGCGCTTTCTGAAGCATATCGCCGAATTGCGACGGTAGGCGGCAACGTGACCGCGCTCATCGTCGGCAAAGACGTAAAAACGTTGGCAGGGAATCTGCCCAAGTATCATCCGCACAAAGTACTGGTTGCCGACAGTGCGGACTTTGAAAAGTATTCGACAGAAGGCTATGCGGCAGCGTTGGTAGAGGGCATCAAGAGCGTTTCGCCGAAATATGTTTTCGCTGCCAACACCAATATGTCCAAAGACTTGATACCGCGTGTAGCGGCACGTCTGGATGCTCCTTGCGTATCCGACGTTACCGAGTTCGAAGTGGACGGCAATAACTTGCAGCCCAAACGCCCGCAGTATTCGGGCAAGGCTTACACAGTTTACGAGTTCAACTCCGAGCTGGCTTTCATGACTTTGAGATCGAACGTTTTTGCCATTCAAGAAAGCAGCAACAACGTCAATTGCCCGATCGAAGATCTGGCAGTCAGTGTTGGCGAAGTCAGAGCCAAAGTAACGGAAACCCACACCTCGGCAGGCAATAAGATCGAACTCAGCGAAGCTTCAATCATCGTTGCTGGTGGACGCGGAATCAAAGGACCGGAAAACTGGCCGGTACTGCAAAATCTTTGCGATCAACTGGGCGCCGCTCTCGGTGCTTCAAGAGCAGTTGTCGACGCCGGCTGGATCGATCACCAGCACCAGGTCGGACAAACCGGTAAAACCGTCAGCCCTCAGCTTTACATTGCTTGCGGAATCTCCGGGGCTATCCAGCACTTGGCTGGTATGAACTCTTCGAAAGTAATTGTTGCCATCAACAACAATCCGGAAGCTGAAATCTTCAAGCATGCCACTTACGGCATCGTCGGAGATTGTCTGGAGGTCGTTCCGAAACTGACCGAAGAAGTCAAAAAGATGAATTCCAATAACTGATAGCAGTTTTTGGTTTAATTATTCGAAGCGCCCTCTTGGCAACGGGAGGGCGCTTTTGAGTGTCGGGATTAATCTGCCCTATACATACTCTGAGATCGAGCGCCTGTGCCTGTTTGTGTATGAGCCTCCGGAATATTGCGTCGCCAAGCTCAGGCGATGAGATCAATTACAGGTAGTCAATAGACATTATTGATAACATTCACGCGGGAAGTAGTAAGAAATCTTGTTACCGGTTGACAACCGCCTGTTCAACCACGCAGGCAGATTTGCATGATTTTCAGCAGCCTCAATTATCTATTCTTCCTGCCGCTCGTTTTTGCGGCATATTGGCTCACTTCGGGCACTCTGCGCCGAATAATCCTTCTTATCGCCAGCTATGTCTTCTACATGAGCTGGCTGCCGTCTTACGGGCTTCTGCTCTTCTTTCTCACCGTCGCCAACTATTTGCTGGCGCTGGCAATCGAAAAGCATCGCGACAAGAAAGCGCTGCTGATACTTTCTCTTGTCATAAATCTCGGTTGCCTGGCCTACTTCAAGTACGCCAATTTCCTCTGCCAGTCCCTTTTTGAATTGGCAAAAGGAACGCACGGACTTTTCGGACTTATTCAAACTCCTCTTGCTTCCCCTGTTCTGGACATCATTTTGCCTCTGGGCATCTCCTTTTTTGCTTTCGAATTCATTCATTACACAGTCGATGTTCGAGCCGGCGGAAAAGCAATCAGAAGTCCTCTCGATTTTGCACTGTTCGCTGCCTTCTTTCCTTCCCAGGTTTCCGGTCCGATCAAGCGCTACCAGCAATTCGACGAACAATTGAAGGCGCCCAAAAAACTCAGTCAAGAAGACCTTGTAGAAGGGCTCGGAATGCTGATGAAGGGACTTTTCAAGAAAGTAGCCCTGGCTGACAATTTAGCCGTTATAACCGCCGCCGGTGTCAACAACGTGATTGATCTCGGCACTGTCG
Source organism: Candidatus Obscuribacterales bacterium (assembly GCA_019745505.1). GTDB lineage: Bacteria > Cyanobacteriota > Vampirovibrionia > Obscuribacterales > Obscuribacteraceae > QKMZ01. Next base: position 28,581 of record JAIETE010000093.1, read on the forward strand.
ATTCCTGGATTTTGATGTTCGCATTTCTTTTGCAGGTGTATTTCGATTTTTCAGGCTATACGGATATGGGTATCGGATCCGCTCGGCTGCTGGGCTTTCACTTGCCTAACAACTTCGACCTGCCCTATGTCGCCTCGAAGAATTTGATTGAATTCTGGCAGCGTTGGCACATTACCTTAACCACCTGGCTTCGTGATTACGTTCAGACTCCACTGACTGGATTCAGAGCTTCCCGCTTGCGTTTCAATATGGCTACTTTGCTGACAATGACAGTTTGCGGGTTGTGGCATGGAGCCGCCTGGCACTATGTGGCCTGGGGATTCGTCCATGGAGTTCTGCTTGTCTTGACTCGTGAGTATTTGCAAATCGTCAAAGGCAATCAAAAACTGAAGAAATTGCACGGCAAGAAGTGGATGGTGCCGATTGCTTGTTTGAGCACGTTCATCACCGTTCACTTTACGCAGTCTCTTTTCCTGGCCAAATCGACTGCCGATGCACTGACGATCATGAAGAACATGGTGTCATACACCGCGTCTTCTCTCAACCTGGCGGAAATGTTCTGGCAATCTCCCGTGGTAGTCCCTCTCATTTTGTATTCGCTCTGGGGGCTCTCTTTTGTTGAAATTCCCTGGCTGCCATTGAGGAAGATTCGCGTTGTGCAGTCTTTTCTCACCGCCACTCCTCAGCGTCAATACGCTCTGTACATTTGCGTTTTCGTTGCCGCCATCGCTTTCTGTCCGGCTACACCCAGTCCTTTCATCTACTTCCAGTTTTAGGGTGCGCTGAAAATGACACAAGCAACACTTGAGAAAACTGAAGCAAAAACGGTGACGCCCCCACCCAAAAGAGCGCGCAGCCGATGGCTCGCATTGGGCGAGTTTTGTCTTTTCTTGATCGTCGGTCTGCTGCTTTTGGAGCCTATTCTCAAGCTGGGTGGCGTTGTCGACGAAGAGAATTACACTATCGATAGGAAGGTAGGCTGGACGCCGGTTCCCAATCGCTCAGCCACTTACCGGAATGAGGGTTATTCGCGATATACGATCAATTCTCTGGGCATGCGCGATGTGGAAAGAAGTATCGCTAAGCCGCCTAATACCTACAGGATAGCAGTGCTTGGTTGTTCGGTCACCGAGGGCAAGCAAGTCTCACTGGATGAAACGTATTGCCGCATTCTGGAAAAACAGCTCAATCAGGCAGGCGGTCCGATCAAATACGAAGTGCTCAATTTCGCCGTTTCCGCCTATACCCTGGGTCAGGAATATTTGCGGTTGAAGCATTTTGCAATGCAGTTCAAGCCCGATCTTGTGATTTTCACCGTCAGACCCAATGCCCTTCTCTACATGGGGCCTGATTTGAGAAACGGTTTTTTCAGCGCCAGGCCTGTTTTCGGTGTGATGCCCGACGGCACTCTGGTTGAGGATCATCATTTTCAGAATCACTGGCTGGAATCGGCCGAAGGAAAACGCATTCAGAGCACTGCCTGGCTGAGCACCCACAGCCATCTCTATGCGCTTGTCGGTAAGAGCGCCTACAATCTGGCTGAGTACAAAAAAGGATTTGGACAGCCGAAACGGCACCGCAAATCCATAGCCGGATTCGAGCGCTTCAAAGGCGACCTGGAAGATGACGTGCAGCTGAAGCGAACCATGAATACGGCCCTCGATTATCTGGGTAAAGTCGCTCACGCGATTGTCCGAGAAGCGAAGTCAATTTGCCAAAAAGAGAACGCCAAATTCGTGCTCGTTTATTTGCCTGCCACCGTCAAGTATCGCTACGGTCTGGAAGAAGAAATCATCGAGAGTCTCTGCAAGCAACTGCAAGTAGATTATGTCGACTGCAATCCTGATTTCGATCGCATAGAAAAGTCGTCAAAGAAGAAACTCTATATCGAAGTTCATCCATCAAAATTCGGACACGAGAAGATGGCTGCTCTTCTCTACTCCTATCTCGAGCGAAGCGGCTTGCTGAAAGCGGCAGGGCAAGCTGAAGACACTAAGAACGTGAATTAATTTATTTGAAACTGGCGGCTTTTGCTCAGAAAGCATATACCGGTTTTGCCGTCGTAATGCTGCATGGGTACTCAGGTTGCGGCTGTGGACGGAAAAGTGCCGGGGAGAACCGCAAGAGTGCCTGATCTGACCGCCATTGTTCTTGGATTATGCATACACTAGAATGCTGGGATGCAGTTCAGATAAGGGGTTTGTCGATTTTCCGATGAGCAATACAACAAAAGATTCCGCCCTCACTCAGGACAAGATAAAGCAGTATCTCGCCACCAACAGTCTTGCCGAGTTTGACGACGGAGTGACGGAAAATTCGGATCTTTTCAAGGAAGGATTTATCGATTCCTTTGGATACATCGAGTTGGTCAAATTTCTGGAAAAAGAGTTTCAAATTCGCTTCACCGACGAAGAGTTGGTATCCAATCAGCTCAACACGCTGAAGAGCATTACCAGTATGGTTCAAAACAAAATAGATGCCGGTTAGTACGGACAACAAACTCTGCGTGCGTTGCGTCTTGCCGGAGAATTTCCCCGGCGTGCGTTTCAACGGCGAAGGAGTTTGCAATCATTGCCAGCAAGCGCCCTCTGCCGAAGCCGTGCGCGAAAATGTGGCGCGTCTTCACGGCGAGATGGTATCGGCAATCGAGGCCAATAAGGGCGGTAGAGACTATGACTGCATCGTCGCTTACAGCGGTGGAAAAGACTCGAGTTATACGCTCAAAGCTTTGAGCGAAAATTATGGTCTGAAATGCCTTGCTGTCACAGTGGACAATGGGTTCATGTCCGAGCAGGCTCGGGTGAATTCCAAAGCCGTCACTGCTGCTCTCGGAGTCGACTATCAGTTATTCACGCCGGCGTGGAGTTTCATGTCCGGAATGTACAAGCAGAGCGTCACCAATACCGAATTGCATACAAAAGCTGCAATCAAGCGTGCCAGCGCAATTTGCAATTCATGCATCGGCCTTATCAACGTCTATATGATTCGGTTGGCGCTCATGCACGGAGCAAAATTGATCGCCGGTGGTTATATTGGCGGACAGGTTCCCAAAGATACGGCGATATTGGAACTCAACCTCGACCTGTACATGAAGACGCGCGAAGCGACGATAGGGCGTTATGAAGAATCTTTCGGCGAAGATACAAGAAAGTACTTCGATGTGCCGGAAGGGCTGCTGAAAAGCGCGCAAATGAAGAAAATCACGATTCTCAATCCAATGCTCGCACTGAATGTCGGCGAAGAAGAAATTATCGCTCAACTGGCCCCTCTGGGATGGAAGCCGACACTCGATACCGGCGTCAATTCAAGCAATTGCCGACTCAATGATTTCGGTATTGCCATGCACTACAACACGCACGGATTCAATCCATATGTTTTTGAAATCTCCGAGCAAGTGCGACATGGTCTCATGACACGTGAAGTGGCGCTGAAGAAAGCTCTTTCAATTCCTTCATTGGAAGAAGTGCAATGGCAGGCGAAAAAATTGGGCGTTCAGATTGAATGTGCGGAATAGCTGGACTTTATTCAACCAAAAGCAGAAGTGACGACTTTCCCGCCGTTATAGTCGATATGCTCAGCCGTATCAAGCACCGCGGACCGGATGAAACTGGTTATTTCTTCGACGAGACCGCAGTAATAGGCTCCGTCCGCCTCAGCATCATCGATTTGCACACCGGCTCTCAACCCATGAGTGATGCCGGGGGGCGCTACTGGATTGCCTACAACGGAGAAGTCTATAACTACCTCGAATTGAAAGAAGAGTTGAAGGCCCGAGGGCACTCCTTCAGTACCGAATCCGACACCGAGGTCGTTCTTGTCTCTTTCATCGAATGGGGTCTCCATGCATTCAAGCGTTTCAACGGCGGTTTTGGCGTGGCGATATACGACACCTTGAAGAAAGAACTCGTGATTGCTCGCGATCGCTATGGAAAACGTCCGCTCTATTATGCAACCACCGGCAGTGCTACTTATTTTGCGTCGGAGATGAAAGCCTTTGCAAGCATTCCGGAAATTTCATTTGCCTGGGACCGAGACGAGCTGGCATCAATCTTTTCGCATTGGGTTCCGATCGAGCATCAAACCGGCTTTAAAAACATTGCTCAGCTGCCCTCTTCAAGTTGCATGACAATCAATGCCGACGGTGTCAGTATTCATCCTTACGACAGGCTTGATTTCAGCGTCGATGAATTCAAAGGCAGCGAGCAAGAGGCAATCGAATTGACTCGCGAAAAATTGCGTGAATCCGTCCGGCTGCGACTGAAGAGCGATGTCGAGGTGGGAGTCTATCTCAGTGGCGGCTTAGATTCTTCCATCACTTCACTGCTGGCCAAGCAGCTGAATTCTCAACCTGTTCGATCGTTTTCCGTGGCATTTAGCGATGATAATTTTGACGAGTCTCAGTATCAGGTCGACACCAGCAAATTTATCGGCACGGATCACACCACTTTGAGAGTAACGCATGAGGATATCGCGCGCGATTTTCCGCATGCTGTTTTTCATGCCGAGGTGCCCCTGTTCAGAACCGCTCTCGTTCCCCTCTACACCTTGTCGAAATTGGTGCGAGAGCAGGGCATCAAGGTGGTTTTGACCGGTGAAGGTTCTGACGAGACTTTCCTTGGCTATGACATATTCAAAGAGACCAACCTTCTCGATCGCTGGCTCCAAGGCGCCGATGAAAGCGAGCGTGATCGCCTTACTGCTGGGCTCTATCCTTACCTCAAGCACTACAACAAAGATAATCTGAGAGCTATTTCCGGGACCTACGCTCGTTATGCTCAACCAGGCGAGGCAAAATATTTCGCACATTCGATTCGCTTCGGCAATTCGCTTATGGCACTTAAGCTTTTAAAAGATTGTCCTGAGCCTGACAATTTCCTCTCCGGATTTGTCAGCCAAAATAGCGAACAGTACGACCAGCTGGGACCAATAGCAAAAACTCAATGGCTGGAATTCAAAACTCTCCTGGGCGGCTATTTGCTCTCCTCTCAAGGCGATCGCATGGCCCTGGCCAATGGTGTCGAGAATCGCTGCCCATTTCTGGACCCGAATCTGGTTGCCTGGGCGTCCAGTTTGCCTCAAGATTTCCGATTGAAAGATGGCACGGGTGAGAAACACATTCTCAAAAAGGCGTTTGAAAAGGAGCTGCCCGCGACGGTCATCTCCAGGTCCAAACAGCCTTTTGTCGCGCCGGATGCCGTCGTGTTTCTTTCCAAAACTCCACCCGATTATGTGGAGAGCGTTCTATCTCTGGATGAGCTCAAAAAAATCGATTTGCTAGATCATAATTTTTGCCAGAAACTGATCAATAAATTGAGCAATTCAGATCCCGGAAGAATCGCCCCCCGTGAGAATCAAGCCTTTTTGCTCTTGTTGTCGCTGGCGCTTCTGGATAAGTTCTATGTGCGCGCAGACAGTTCGTCCGTCGCCCTGTTTGAGAGAGTGGAAAACATCACTGTTGCCGTAGACGGAAGGCAAGCCTCGAAAGCTGTGCCATCAACCTGAAGGGATTGCTATTTCCACTGGAACATACTGCCGTCTTTTCCGGGCACCGCCGTTGGAATCTGAGGCTCGGGCTGCTTCTGCTCGCTCGGAGTCTGGCTGTAGTTGCGCGTGTACAGATTGGTCCCGACCGGGCTCAAATGGTGTTTGCCGTCTTTGTGTTTTTCTTGAAGCAGGCTTTTGAGATTTTCAGCGCTTTTCTGCACTTCTGTAGGAGGGCGCCTGTAAAAACTTTGATTGGACTCGTATTGCTTGCTCAAACCGTCAAGATAGCGAGCCAATTCCGGCGGCACTTCACCTTTTTTCTGTCCCATCCACCAGGGCAAGTTGCCACCCGGCTGTCTCTTGCCTGTATTTTGTCCCGCATTGCTCTGTCTGTCCAGAGTGGCCAGGGCCTTCTCCATCACCGGATCTAACCTTGGTGCTGCTTGTTCAGGGGCTTTTCTCGTAAGCCCTTGGCCTTGTGCATCGACATCCAGATAGTCGAGCGCTTGTTTGGCGAATTTGCCGACTTGCCCGGTCGGATCGAGCGCGAAAGTAATGCGAAATTCTCGCACTGCCGATTCCATTTGCTTCAAATGCACGCAGCAATTGCCCATGTAATAGTGAAGCGTGGGGTTGTTGAATTCGGTCGGCATGGCCGCTCCAAGATTTCCGGC